>SXXD01000161.1 GCA_005789685.1 Burkholderiales bacterium | reverse complement strand
CTCACTGACTTTTCATCAATTTTTATTTAGCTCGAACCTTAATTCGAAGACGAAACGGAGAAATCAAATGGCTATTACCGCAAGCATGGTCGCTGAACTGCGCGCCAAAACAGATGCCCCCATGATGGAATGCAAAAAAGCATTGACTGAAGCCGATGGCGACATAGCCAAAGCAGAAGAGTTGTTGCGCGTTAAATTGGGTACAAAAGCAGGCAAAGCCGCTTCCCGCATTACCGCCGAAGGCGTGATCGTGGCCTACACAGAAGGCAACACAAGCGCCATGCTCGAAGTCAACTGCGAAACAGACTTTGTGACCAAAAATGACAGCTTCTTGGCCTTGGCCAATGCGGCCGCCAAATTGGCTGCTTTGCACAACCCAGCCGACGTGGCTGCTTTGGGCGAATTGTCTTACACCCAAGACGGCTTCGGTCCCACATTGGAAGAAGTTCGCAAAGGTCTGATCGGCAAGATCGGTGAGAACATGAGCTTTCGCCGCTTCAAGCGCGTGGCCGGTGGCGCCCAAATCGCTACTTACTTGCACGGCACACGCATTGGTGTGTTGGTCGAGTACGAAGGCAAAGACACGGCTGCCAAAGACGTTGCCATGCACGTAGCCGCCATGAAGCCTGTGGCTTTGACCAGCAACGATGTGCCCGCCGACCTGATTGAAAAAGAGCGTTCAGTGGCCACAGCCAAAGCGGCCGAGTCTGGCAAGCCTGCAGATATCGCTGCCAAAATGATCGAAGGTTCCGTTCAAAAGTACCTCAAAGAAGTGTCCTTGAACAACCAAACTTTTGTGAAAAACGACAAACAAACCGTTGAGCAAATGCTCAAAGCCGAAGCCACCCAAGTCAAAGCCTTTACGATGTTCGTCGTAGGCGAGGGCATTGAGAAGAAGGTTGACGACTTCGCGGCTGAAGTTGCGGCACAAGTTGCTGCAGCGCAAAACGCCGTCTAATTTGCCGCTATCAGGGTTAAAACCCGGGTAAACAGGGTCGCCCGAAAGGGCGATTCAAAGCTAAACTTAATTCTGTCTTTATGAGGAGCCCGTTATGACCATCGCCGAACCAGCCCACAAGCGTATTTTGCTCAAGCTGTCTGGCGAGGCATTGATGGGTGACGACCAGTTCGGTATCAACCGAGCCACCATAGTTCGGATGGTCAACGAGATCGCAGAAGTCACCCGTTTGGGAGTGCAAGTGGCCGTGGTCATTGGCGGCGGCAACATCTTCAGGGGTGTTGCTGGCGGCGCTGTGGGCATGGACCGTGCCACAGCCGACTACATGGGCATGTTGGCCACCGTCATGAACTCTTTGGCACTGGCAGATACCATGGAAAAAGCAGGGCTCACAGCCCGCGTCATGTCGGCCATTGCCATCGAGCAGGTGGTCGAGCCTTATGTTCGTCCCAAGGCGCTTCAGTACCTTGAAGAAGGCAAAGTAGTCATCTTCGCAGCCGGTACGGGCAACCCTTTCTTTACAACCGACACCGCTGCCGCTTTGCGCGGTGCCGAAATTGGGGCTGAGTTGGTTCTCAAAGCTACCAAGGTCGATGGTGTTTACTCGGCCGATCCCAAACTAGATCCTGCCGCAACCCGCTACAGCAAACTCTCTTTTGACGAAGCCATTTCTAAAAATTTGGGCATCATGGACGCTACAGCCTTTGCGCTGTGCCGCGACCAAAAGTTGCCTGTTAAAGTATTCTCAATTTTCAAGCATGGCGCCTTCAAGAGAGTGGTCATGGGCGAAGACGAGGGCACATTGGTGTATGCCTGAATCAGACCTTCATTTCGCTTAATTCTTGAACCCGCCAAATCTAGCCCCGGAGTATTTCATGAGCTTAGAAGACATCAAGAAAACATCGCAAACCAAAATGGACCAATCCATTGCGGCTTTCAAAAACAACCTGACCAAGATTCGCACAGGCCGCGCCAATCCAGCGATCCTAGATACCATTCAGGTAGATTACTACGGCTCTTTCGTGCCCTTGTCGCAGGTTGCCAACGTGTCGCTCATTGATTCACGCACTATCAGCGTTCAGCCTTGGGAAAAAGGCATGGGCGCTAAAATTGAAAAAGCCATTCGTGAAAGCGATTTAGGTTTGAACCCTGCTTCAATGGGCGACATCATTCGCGTGCCTATGCCGCCCATGAGCGAAGAGCGCCGCAAGGAAATGACCAAGCTGGTTCGCACTGAAGGTGAAAACGCCAAAATTGCCGTGCGCAATCTGCGCCGTGATGCCAATGAGGCTGTCAAAAAACTGGTCAAAGACAAACTGGCTTCTGAAGATGAGCAAAAACGCTCAGAGGTAGAAGTTCAAAAAGTGACGGACAAACACATCGCAGAAATTGACCAGCTGGTGGCTGGCAAAGAACAAGAGATCATGGCCGTTTAACGGTCATTGATTTGATGCTCAAACAACGCATCTTCACTGCATTGGCATTGTTGGCCGTTTTGTTGCCAGCTCTTCTTGCAGAAACCCCTCAAGCCTTCCTTATTTTGTCTGCGCTTCTGATTGCTGCTGGTGCTTGGGAGTGGGCCCGCATGAACGGCTTGACCAGCGTGAAGTCTGTTGTATCTGGCGTGTTGTGTGCCGGCATGTGTGTCATTGCATGGTGGGCGGGTTGGACCTCTCAAACCGAAACATGGCTTTGGTGGTTGGCAGGCGCAACTTGGGTGGGCTTGACGGCATGGATGCTGTTGCGTGGCGTTCAGGGCTGGGCCTTATGGCGTCAAAATATTCGCTGGGCTTTGGGTGTACTCATGTTGTGGTTGGCATGGTTGGCCATGGCGCAAGCGCGAACTTCTAGCGTGCAATTGTTACTCTCCATTTTTTGTGTGGTGTGGGCGGCCGATGTGTTTGCCTATTTCTTTGGCAGGGCTTTGGGTGGCAAATTCATCCATCAAAAATTGGCCCCCAGTGTCAGCCCTGGCAAAAGTTGGGAGGGTGCCATTGGTGGTTTGTTCGGTGTGTTTCTGATCGCCTTCGGTTGGATGCACTTTGAGCAAATTTACCAATGGCCAGGCGCCAGTTTTTTCATGCAAATGACCCAACATGGTTTTTTTCTATGGGCATTGAGTTTGATTTTTTTAACCACCATGAGTGTGGTCGGTGATTTGGTCGAATCTTTGGTGAAACGCAGTGCAGGTGTCAAAGACAGTTCCAGGTTATTACCAGGTCATGGCGGCGTACTTGACCGTTTGGATGCCTTGCTGCCAGCATTGCCCATCGCCATGATGTTGCTGCATTGGCCCAAATTTTAAATACCTTGTTTGCCTTATGAAACAAAACATAACCATTCTGGGTTCTACCGGTTCCATTGGCACTAACACGCTGGATGTGCTGTCAAAACACTTGGACCGCTTTCAGGTGTTTGCTTTAACGGCGTCCAAGCAGGTCGATTTGATCTTGGCGCAATGCGCTCAATTCAAGCCCAAATTTGCAGTGATGGCCCAAGAAGATGCAGGTCGTTTGCTGGCTGAGCGCATCAAGGCCGAAGGCTTG
This sequence comes from Burkholderiales bacterium, assembly GCA_005789685.1. Classification (GTDB taxonomy): domain Bacteria; phylum Pseudomonadota; class Gammaproteobacteria; order Burkholderiales; family Burkholderiaceae_C; genus Limnohabitans_A. The sequence continues at coordinate 478 of SXXD01000161.1, read as the reverse complement.
CCCGTCGAGGTGCGTTGGGGGCCAGAGGCCTTGGACTTTGTGTCTGCCCACGATGAAGTTCATGCCGTGATGGCCGCCATTGTGGGTGCCGCGGGCTTGTCTCCGTGCTTGGCAGCGGCCCATGCAGGCAAGCGTTTGTTATTGGCCAACAAAGAAGCTTTGGTGGTGGGTGGTGAGGTCTTTTTAAGGGCGGTTAAAAAAGGTGGCGCTGTGCTCTTGCCCATCGACAGTGAGCACTCGGCTGTGTTTCAGTCGTTGCCTGAAAACCCAGCCACTTGGGCTGATCGCATTGATCAAATTATCTTGACGGCATCTGGTGGCCCTTTTCGAGAGCGCGATGTGGCCAGCTTGAAAAACGTCACGCCCGATGAAGCCTGTGCACACCCCAATTGGGTCATGGGCCGAAAAATTTCAGTCGACTCTGCCACCATGATGAACAAAGCCTTGGAAGTCATTGAGGCGCGCTATTTATTTGGCG
>SXXD01000160.1 GCA_005789685.1 Burkholderiales bacterium | reverse complement strand
TTTCCGATTTCGCAAATTGCTTTGCCTCGGGGGTCACTTCATCAAAGCCCTGAAAACCAAAATTCAGCCAGCCACTCAAAAATTTCGAAATCTGCCATCGAAGTTAGCTGGGCTAAGCATCAAGACGAGGTAAGAGAAGCCCAAAGGCTGCGTTACGAGGTTTTTGGTAAAGAAATGGGCGCCAGGTTGCCAGAAACCGTGGCTGGGCACGATATAGACCTTTTTGATGACTATTGTGAGCACCTTCTGGTCCGTGACGGTCTGTCGGGGGCCGTGATCGGCACTTACCGTGTTCTGACGCCAGCCCAAGCTAAACGGGTGGGTGGCACTTACACAGACACTGAATTTGATTTAACTCGCTTGAGATTCATGCGCGAACGCATGGTGGAATTAGGCAGAAGTTGTGTCCACGCCGAGCACCGACATGGCGGCGTCATCTTGGCCTTGTGGGGTGCCTTGTTTGAATTCATGGCACGCAATCAATTGGACACCATGATTGGCTGTGCCAGCATTCCTATGTTGCACAACGGCATTGTGACCGGAGATGCAGCTGCCAGCATGTGGAAGCAGCTTTCGAAAACGAACTTGGCCTCCATTGAGTTTCATGCGCTTCCCCGATTGCCCCTGCCGATCGAAGAACTCGACTCAGACTTGCCGGTAGAACCACCCGCTTTAATCAGGGGCTACTTAAGACTGGGTGCCAAAATTTTGGGTGCACCCGCATGGGACCCCGACTTCAACACAGCGGATTTACCCATGTTGATGCAAGTGAAGGACCTTCCAAATCGCTATCGCAAGCTTTTTGCGGTGACATGATGATGTTCAAAGATGTTCAGGACTTTATGCCAGGCGAGAGCGCCACGACGAAGCATTACCGTGCCATCTTTATTTCTGACCTTCATCTTGGAACGCCAGGTTGCCAAGCTGAAGCCCTGTTGGAATTTTTGAAAACACACTCCTGTGACACTCTTTATTTGGTGGGTGACATCATTGACGGATGGCAATTAAGGCGCAAATGGTATTGGCCTCAAGCACACAACGACGTGGTACAAAAACTGTTGCGAAAAGCTCGCAAAGGTTGCCGTGTGATTTACGTGCCAGGCAACCACGATGAATTTGCACGAGACTTTTTAGACCACTCCTTTGGCGGTGTTGAAGTGGTGGAACACGCAGTGCATATGACTGCCGACGGTAAAAAGCTATGGGTGATTCATGGCGATTATTTTGATGGCGTCATTCAATTTGCCAAATGGCTTGCCTACTTGGGTGATACTTTGTATGACTGGGCCCTCAAAGCCAACCGCCACTTGAATTACATGCGCGGACGTTTGGGTATGCCCTATTGGTCTTTGTCTGCCTACCTCAAATTGAAGGTCAAAAAAGCTGTGAATTTTATTTCTGACTTCGAAGTGGCGGTGGCACACGAAGCGAAAAAACAGGGTTATGACGGCGTGGTGTGTGGCCACATCCACCATGCTGAAATTCGCAACATTGACGGTGTACTCTATTGCAATGATGGTGATTGGGTGGAGAGTCTAAGCACTTTGGTAGAACACCAAGACGGGCGCTTGGAAATACTGACCTTTGATCCTTATTCTGAAGAAAAAATTGCTGTTAAACCGACGATGCTGGTCAGCGCTTGAGGTTCTTAAGAGTTATAGCGCTTGTTCAGACTCTTCTCTTGTTTTGCGCTTGACTCAATTGATCATCTTCAGCCATTGAGGCAATGCCATTACAAAAAATGGAAACCACGAGAGAATGACGGTGCCAATGAAAATGGCCAATAGCGCAGGCAATACTGATTGGATAATCTCTTTCAACGGTTTCTTAAACACGGCGCTTGCAAAATAAATATTCATGCCGGCCGGTGGGCATAAAAATCCCATTTCTAAATTGGCAAGGAAAATGATTCCAAAATGAATGGGGTCAATGCCATAACTTATGGCAAGAGGCAGCAACAAAGGCACCAGCACAATGATGGCGGCATAGATTTCCATCAGTGCGCCTGCAAAGAACAAAAATATGTTCAGTGCCAGCAAGAACACATATGGGTTGGTCGTAATTCCTTGAACCCAGTCCGAAGCCATGTCTGGAATGCCAACGTCAATCAGATAGTTGGTGAGGCCAAGGGCCATGCCCATGATGAGCAATATGCCACCAATAATTTGGGCTGATTGATAAAGACACTGTACCAGTGTGTCGTATTTAAGTTCGCGGTGAATAAAGCCTTGCGTGATCAAGGCATAAGCTACCGTGATGGCCGCGCCCTCAGTGGGGGTGGCAATGCCTGAAATCAAGGTGCCAATGGCAATCAAAGGTGCGACAAGTTCCCACTTTGCAGCCCACATGGCCGTTTTTAATGGAACAGCATTTTCAGAGTGTGCCGCATCAAAGAGTTTGGACTTGGCCACTTGATTTGAAGATTGTGTCGTTTTCAAAAATCCGCCAAAAAGTAACAGAGATACAACCATGAGAACGGCAGGTATCAGTCCAGCGACAAACATGGTGTTGATGGGCACCCGCGCCATGATGGCGTACATGATCAAGGGCACCGAGGGCGCTAACAAAACACCTAAGGAGCTTGCACTGGTAATCAAGCCAATGCTTTTTGATTCTGGGTAACCTACTTTGAGCAGAAGTGGCAACATCAATCCGCCCAAGGCAAGAATCGTGACACCGCTTCCACCTGTTAAGGCCGTGAAGCAACTGCACAGACACGCAACCGCTAAAACGCTTCCTATTTGGCCAGAGCCAAAGAAGCTGCTGAACAATTGACTAAGGCGAACTGCAGCTTGGGTGTTGGCAAAGACAAGCCCCGCCAACGTGAACAGAGGCAGTGCGGGCAAAGAGGGGTT
>SXXD01000024.1 GCA_005789685.1 Burkholderiales bacterium | reverse complement strand
ATCGTGAGCACCTGTTGAAGCGCAATGCGTGAAGTAATCCACACCGCCGGCCATAGGACCAAAAAACTCATCGTAGCCCGAGCGCAAAGGGCCAAATGCGGGTGGGTATCCCAAATGCCATTTGCCAATCAAGGCAGTTCGATAGCCCTGCTCTTTTAGCAAGGATGGCAATGTGGGGTGCGTGCTTGGCAAACCCAATGTGGTGCTGGTTCTGGCTTTGCTATTGATGGGCTCTTCAGCCGCGCCCCTCAATCGGTATTGGTAGCGGGCCGTCATCAGACCAAACCGAGTGGGTGAACAGACTGGCGAGTTGGCATAGCCATCAGAGAACTTCAAACCATTGGCGGCAAGTTGGTCTAGCACCGGAGATACCTTGCCGAACGCTGCATCACGTCCACCGTAACAGCCTAGGTCGGCAAATCCTAAGTCGTCGGCCACGATGAAGATGATATTGGGGCGATTCATGCGCTAAGTCCTTGTCATTGATTAGCGCAATTTTCACACACCTAGCAGAAAATCAAATGGCTTGGTTCAGTGCTTCATGCCGGAGTGCCCGCCGTGCGGCGATTGAGCAGGGGCCTTCATGGTGCGCGCGGTTGCCTTGACCTCAAGCGTTTGGCGTTTGCCATCCTTGGTTTCAAAGGTGAGCGTCAGAGGCACAACATCGCCCTCCTTGACTTGGGACTTCAGGTCCATCAACATGACGTGGTAGCCGCCTGGCTTTAAATCAACTGCTTTGCCCATGGGCAAGGCCAAGCCTTCGATGGCACGCATTTTCATAACGCCGCCGTCCATGGCCATTTCATGAACTTCGACAACGCCAGCAGCAGGCGACTTGGCACTGATCAACTTGGCATCTTGCGTCGATTGCAATTTCATAAATGCACCGGTGGCTTTTTGCTGGGGCACAGTGGCACGAACCCAAGACTCAGACACTGTGACTTGGGCTGAAGCAGCCAAAGAGGCCAAGGCCAAGGAAATCAAAAATGTAAAACGCTTCATGAAAATTCTCCGTCTGTCGGTTGGCGAAAGGGGCCAAACCATTTGAAATAAACACTGAACTATCGGCTTTCAAGGCAAACCGTCTAGATTGCCAAAAAGCAGAACGTGAAAATCAGACGACAGGCGGTCCGCGAGATGGGAGAGGAGGCGCTGTGTGCGCAGCGATCAGTGCAGCAGCGATCGGATGCAGTGAATGGGCCAGAGGACTGGCGTGGTCAAAACTGGTATTGCAAGAATGCAGTGGCACATGAACAGCTGCACACAAGGGACAGTCCATATTGGCCGTCAATTTGGCATTGGCACCCTCTTCGCTTGAGGCTACCATTTTCATGCCCCCCGCACTTGAGCACACCATTTGGGTTTCGGTGGGGTTCAAAATGGGCGATGCAATGGCCACGCCAATGAACAAAGCAAACCACACCAACACAAGGCGCGCGATCAATTTGTGGTTTGTTGTGTTGAACATGTGTCGTATTATCGCTCAGGCAAATTGATTCAGCCTTCTACCACCATGAAAAAAATCCTGCTTTTGGGCTCCGGAGAACTCGGCAAAGAATTCGTCATCAGCGCCAAACGATTGGGCTGCTATGTCATTGCCTGCGACAACTATGCGGGCGCACCGGCCATGCAAGTGGCCGATGAATATGAAATATTCAGCATGCTGGATGAAGCACCCCTGCGTGCAGCCATTGCCAAACACAAGCCCGACCTGATCGTTCCCGAAATTGAGGCCATTCGCACCGAGGTTTTGCTCGATGTTGAAAAAGAAGGCTTCGAGGTCATTCCAAGTGCGCGTGCAGCCAACTTCACCATGAACCGCGATCGCATTCGCGATGTGGCAGTAGGCCTTGGGGTGCGCACCGCCAAGTTCAATTACGCAGAGTCCAGCGATGAACTGATGGCACAGGCCAAAGCCATCGGCTTTCCGGTGGTCATCAAGCCCGTCATGAGTTCCTCAGGCAAAGGCCAAAGCGTGGCCAAGACCGAGGCCGATATTCAAGCCAGTTGGGACTACGCTTGCGCCGGCATGCGAGGCGACCGTGAAGGAAAAAACCCAACTTACTCTGGTGTTTCGGCTGCATTGCTTGAGCCAGGCATAGATGTTCGAATTTTTGGCAAGCCGACCACGCGTCCTTATCGCCGTATGGCAGTGGCATTGGCCAAAGGCGATCAAGCATTGCAGCGTGCTCGCGCAGCAGCCGCCAAGATTTGTGTTCACGTGACATAAAAAAGGCTCTGCAACATTCTGCAGAGCCGCTTATTTAAAAAGTAAATTACTTCACTTCAGTCATGAACTTGTCGTTGGTGCGGCGCACTTTTTTCATGTTGACCAACCAGTCTTTGTCGGCTTCGCGATAACCCAATGGCAACAAAACCGTGCTGCGCAGTCCGCGAGATGCCAAGCCCAAAATTTCGTCTACTGCAGATGGGTTAAAACCTTCCATGGGCGTTGCGTCTACTTCTTGCTCAGCGGCAGCAATCAAAGCAGTACCCAAAGCAATGTAGGACTGCTT
>SXXD01000159.1 GCA_005789685.1 Burkholderiales bacterium | reverse complement strand
CCATTCGCCATACTGGCCCAAGGTGGTCCAAGTTTTTTGGCCATTCACAATGTACTTGTTGCCCACGCGTTCAGCGCGGGTTTTAAGAGACGCCAAGTCAGAGCCTGAGCCCGGTTCGCTGTAGCCTTGGCTCCACCACACCTCACCACTGGCGATGCCAGGCAAGAAACGTTTTTGTTGTTCAGCGTTACCAAAAGCCATGATGACAGGCGCCACCATAACGGGGCCAAAAGGCACCACGCGCGGGGCACCGGCCAATGCGCATTCTTCTTCGAACAAATGCTTTTGCACAGCCGTCCAACCAGGTCCGCCAAACTCTTCAGGCCAGCCCCAACCGAGCCAACCTTTCTTGCCTAAAATCTTGGCCCAACGCTGTAAGTCGTCGCGCGAGAGACGCATGGCGCTGTGAACTTTTTTCGAAATTTCTGAAGGTAAGTTTGCTTTTACCCAAGCGCGAATTTCTTCGCGAAATGCGAGTTCGTCGGGAGTGAATGCCAAATCCATGAGGTGTGTCTCCGGTCAATGCCAGTAAAAAAAGAGGGAAAGAGCGTTTTTAGCACGACCGTGCGCAAATCCGGTGTCTTGGCTGCGACAAAATGCAATTTAGATGCCCGCTGCAGGGATAATACGGGGTCTTGCTTGACGGTTCATTTGTGAAAAACATTGTTATCTTGATTTCTGGCGCTGGCTCCAACATGGCAGCCATTGTGAAAGCCGTCCATGAAGAGGCTTGGTCCAAGAAATGGGGTGTGAAAGTGGCAGCTGTAATCAGCAACAAGCCTCAAGCTTCAGGCCTGATGTGGCTGCAAGCGCAGACTGAATTTTCAAACATCAAAACGGAAGTGTTAGACCACACGCTGTTTGAATCTAGGGATGCCTTTGACCAATCCCTGATGGCGCGAATTGATCTGTACGCCCCCAAGTTGGTCGTGCTAGCGGGTTTCATGAGAATTTTGACGCCTGCTTTTGTGGCCCACTATCAAGGCCGTCTGATCAACATTCATCCCTCACTGTTGCCCGCATTTACCGGATTGAACACGCACCAGCGCGCCATTGATGCGGGCTCCAAGTTCGCTGGCGCCACAGTTCACCAAGTTTCTGCCGAGGTGGATCAAGGGCAAATTTTGGCCCAAGCCGTGGTGCCTGTTCTCGAAGGTGACACGGCCGAAACGCTGGCCGCCAGAGTGCTCACCCAAGAGCACCTCATTTTTCCTTCAGCTGTGGCAGCGTTTTTCAAGTCTCAGGCAGTTCCTCGCCCAACCAAGTAAACCGGGGTTGAATGACCCCCTTGATGTCCACCGTTTCATTGAACATGGCGGCGGGCCTGACCCACAGACCTTGTTCGCCATAAAGCGCTTTGTACAAAGTCAGCGGCTCTAGAGACTCGCTGTGACGCACTGTGCCAAGCACTTGGTAAAGTAAATTTTTGTAGTGACGGTAGTAGCCAGGTCGGGTGATGATCAGTGGCGGTAAAGTTTCTTCTTGCATGAAATCGCTCTTGCGTGTTGTGCGGTGGGACAATAGAGCTTATGCATCCAAAAGCCCTGTTAGACGCCTGCGCCGAATTGGTCAGGCTGACCCTCCAATTTAACCATCCCGCTGATGCGGTGGTTTCTCGTTTTTTTCGTGACAACCGCAATTTGGGTCCCCGAGAGCGGGCCACCTTGTCTGAAACGGCTTTTCAAGTCTTGCGGCAAAAACTCTTGTTTGAGCACATGGCCCGATCTGGCAGTGGTGCCAAAGAAAAACGCTTGGCCATTTTGGGTTTTGCAGGCCCCAGAGATTTCGTCAAAAGTGCCTTGAACGACACCGAAAAAAAATGGCTAGACATGTGCGACAGCATTCAGCCTTCTGACTTGATGTCGCAGCACATTCACAATTTGCCCGACTGGTTGGCCCGGCCCCTCAAAGAACAACTGGGAGATGAGTTTGGTGCCTTGGCCGAGAGTTTGCAGCAATCTGGCAGCTTGGATTTGCGGGTCAATGACTTGAACGAAAAACGTTCTGAAGTGCAGAAAGAATTAACGACTGCAGGCATTGTTTGCGAGCCCACACCTTATTCGCCTTGGGGTCTGCGTTTGGAAGGCAAACCGTCTTTGGCCAAGGTCAAAGCCTTTGAGCGCGGCGCGGTTGAAGTGCAAGACGAAGGATCGCAGTTGCTGGCGCTGCTGCTGGATGCGCACCGCGGTGAAATGGTGGTGGACTTTTGCGCAGGAGCGGGCGGCAAAACTTTGGCCATTGGCGCCGCCATGCGAAACACAGGGCGCTTGTATGCCATGGACACCTCAGCCCACCGCTTAGATGCTTTGAAGCCCCGATTGGCGCGCAGCCAGTTGTCCAACGTGCATCCTGCGGCCATTGCGCATGAGCGCGATGACCGTGTGAAGCGCTTGGTAGGCAAGATTGATCGGGTTTTGGTGGATGCACCTTGCTCTGGGCTGGGCACTCTTAGGCGCAATCCAGACTTGAAGTGGCGTCAAAAACCTGAAGGCATTGCCGAAGTCGCGGCAACTCAAACTGCCATTTTGGAGAGTGCAGCGCGTTTGTTGAAGTCGGGTGGCCGCTTGGTTTATGCCACCTGCAGCATGCTGCCGCAAGAAAATGAAGACATTGCCAACGCCTTTTCGGCGGCGCATTCTGATTTTGTGGCGTTGCCTGTGATGGAAGAACTCACCCGCTTGAAAGTTGCCAATGCCGACAACTTGTGCAATGGCCAATTTTTACGCCTGTGGCCGCATCGGCATGGCACCGACGGTTTCTTTGCCGCTATTTGGGTTCGAAAGTGAATTCTAAAGGGCTAATTTCGAATGTTTCTCGACAAAATAACTGTCAATTTCAATTCGAAAAACTTAAAATATAAGGATTGCCTTTGAAGGCACTTCCACACAGAAAGCGACTACATGTTGTTCATCGACTCGGCTGTATTTGACGCAACCATAGACTGGTTGTCCAACGGGCTCTTAGGTTTTTCCGGTTGGCAAGTTTTCTTTGTCATTTTGGGCCTCACCCACATCACGATTGCCAGCGTCACCATTTTTTTGCACCGCCACCAAGCGCACCGGGCCTTGGATTTGCACCCCATTGCATCGCATTTTTTCCGCTTTTGGTTGTGGATGACCACCGGTCAAGTGACCAAAGAGTGGGCGGCCATCCACCGCAAGCACCACGCCAAATGCGAGCAAGCTGAAGACCCGCACAGTCCGCATGTACATGGCATTCGCACGGTGTTGTTCAAAGGTGCCGAGCTGTACCGCAAAGAGTCAAAAAACAAAGAAACCCTCAGCCGTTATGGCCATGGCACCCCCGACGACTGGATAGAGCGGAATCTGTATTCGCGCTTTACCTGGCAAGGTGTGGCACTGATGTTGATCATCGATGTGGCCTCGTTTGGCGCCTTGGGCCTTACCGTGTGGGCCGTTCAAATGGCCTGGATTCCTATCACCGCGGCCGGCATCATCAATGGTGCAGCCCACTATTGGGGCTATCGCAATTTTGAGGCGCACGACGCCAGCACCAACATCTCGCCTTGGGGCATCTTGATTGGTGGCGAAGAGTTGCACAACAACCATCACACCTACCCAACGTCTGCCAAGTTGTCGGTCAAGCCCTATGAATTCGATTTGGGTTGGGCTTACATCTGCATCTTGCAATTTTTGGGTTTGGCCACTGTGAAAAAGACACCGCCTGTCTTGGCGTTTGGTGAAGTACGCCCCGTGGCCGATGAAAAAACTTTGGAAGCTTTGATCACCAATCGTTATGCCGTGATGGCGGGTTACGCCCGTCAAATGCGAGCTGTTTTCCGCGAAGAAGTGGCCAATGCCAAACTTGACGCCAGTGTTTTGAAAGTAGCCAAGCGTTGGATTCACCGCGATGGCGACAAAGTACCTGCCGAAGCGCGCGCACCTTTGAGCGCCACCCTCGCAGCCTACCCCGTCCTAGACAAAATGTTAGCCATGCGCGAAGAATTGCGCCAAATTTGGCTCAACACATCCCACAACCGCGAACAATTAGCGCTTGATCTACAAGCTTGGTGCAGGCGCGCTGAAGACAGCGGCATTGCCGCGCTTCGCGATTTCTCCACCCAACTCCGCGCTGCCCGCGCTTAATCTATTGGGGCCGCCAATTTAAATGGGGCAAACAATTGGGGTCAGAGCAACATTAATTTCCAATCATTTGGGGGTAGAGGCTAATGGGGGCTGACGATTTGTGGTACCCCACCATGAGGAAGTCCCCATTAGCCTCTACCCCCAAATGATTGACCAAATTAATGTTGCTCTGACCCCAATTGTTTGCCCCATTTAAATTTCTCCGGCAACAAAAAAGCCCGCAACAGCGGGCTTTTCTTCTGGGACAAGCTGAATTACTTCAGTTTGATTTCCTTGTACTCAACGTGCTTGCGAGCTTTGGGGTCGAACTTCATGATCGACATTTTCTCGGGCATTGTTTTCTTGTTCTTGCTGGTCGTGTAAAAGTGACCAGTTCCAGCTGTTGATTCCAGCTTGATTTTTTCGCGTCCGCCTTTGCTTGCCATGATGGTGCTCCTGTAGGGGGTTTAAGCTTGACCGCGTTCGCGCAAGTCTGCGAGAACGGCATCAATGCCATTTTTGTCGATCAGGCGCAAAGCGGCGCTGGAAACGCGCAGGCGCACCCAGCGGTTTTCGCTCTCAACCCAGAAACGGCGATATTGCAGGTTCGGCAGGAACCGGCGCTTGGTTTTGTTGTTGGCGTGGGAAACATTGTTTCCGACCATGGGGCCTTTGCCCGTT
>SXXD01000158.1 GCA_005789685.1 Burkholderiales bacterium | reverse complement strand
GTGCACACACCGCGGCGCTGCGGAGAGTTTTGCATCGCAGGGCTTTTTGACTTGGTCTTTTCGACCTCGCGCCCCTGACGCACCAATTGATTGATGGTTGGCATTTAAAAAAACGTCCCTAAACGTTTGGAATGAACAAAAGAATCTTCTCCGCTCCAAATGCGGAAAAGCCTTCTAGTATAGCGCTGGAACATGAACAAGGCAAAATTTTATTCTGCCCCCAGCTTTAGATCTAAGTTTGCAAGTACCAACTTTTCTTACTTGATCCATAAACGCAAAGCATCCCAAGCACGGCCCAACACACCCGCCTGCTCCACAGCGTCCAATGCCTGCAAAGGCATCTCAACCCACAGTTGCTCGCCTCGGAATACTTTGAGGCTGCCGATGGTCTGGCCTTTGGTGACGGGCGCCACCAATGGGTCTGGGCGGGCCAGTTGCGTTTTAATTTGGGCAGCAGAGCCCGTTGGAAGGGCCACCACGAGCGCATCGGCGCGACCCAATTTGACTGTGGAAGCCTTGCCTTTCCAAATAGCGGGCGTGGCCACCGCTTGGCCGGCGTCAAACAATTTCACGGCTTCAAAAGCGGTATAGCCCCAGTTGAGCAGTTTTTGAGCTTCATTGGCTCGGGCAATTTCACTGCTGGTGCCAAGCACAATGGCCATCAAACGGCGCGAGCCCACATTGGGAAAATCACGCTTGGCCGTTGCCACCAAACAGTAGCCTGCCGCGTTTGTATGGCCGGTTTTCAAGCCATCTACTGTGGGGTCTTTAAACAGCAGCAAGTTGCGGTTGCTGTCATTGGCAGCGGGTGTGCCTGGGTAGCGGTATTTTTTAATGGCATACGTGCCGACGTATTCAGGAAAGTCATGCAGCAAACGCATGGCCAAGGTGGCCAAGTCGCGGGCTGTGGTGGTGTGACCCGCTTCGGTCAAGCCTTCAGGATTTTTGTAACTGGTGCTGTTCATTCCCAGCACCTTGGCCTGCTCGTTCATCATCTGAACGAAGCGTTCGGCAGTGCCGCCAACGCCCTCGGCCAGCGCCATGGTGGCGTCATTGCCCGATTGAACAATCATGCCCTTGATCAAGTCTTCAACCGGCACCTTCATTTTGGGGTCAATGAACATGCGCGAGCCTGGCATTTTCCAAGCCCGTTCACTCACGCTCAATGTTTGTTTGATGTCGATTTTTTTCGACTTCAAGGCATCAAACACCAAATAAGCGCTCATGAGTTTGGTAAGAGAGGCCGGCTCTACGGGCATGTCTAAGTCACGGGAAGCCAAGATTTGATTGGCCGTGACATCAAGCAACAGATAAGCCTTCGCCGCAATTTCAGGCGCCTCAGGGGCAGCGCTCTGAGCATGCGCTTGCAAGGGCGCCCAAGCAACAGCGAACACCGAAACAGTGAAAGCAAGCAAGGGCCTGATGGCGCCTCGGCAAATTTTAGAAAATAAAAATGTCATGTTGGGATTTTTAAGCAATCAAGTCCGCAAATGGCGGCTGACCAGGTGACGAAGCAAGGGCAACTGTCCGTGAAAGAAATGTTCAACCCCGGGTATGACCGTGACCGGCAAAGACTGCGGCCGAGCCCAATCCAGCACGCTGGCCAAAGGCACGGTGTCGTCCACTTCGCCATGCAAGACCAAGGTTTTATCGTGCAACTCCGTCGGCACGGGTGCCACTTCAAAGCGCGAAGCGGCGGTACCGACGAAGACCAGCTTTTCGAGCTTGTTGGCGGGCGATAAGCGGGCAATTGCATGACTGGTGACAAAAGCACCAAATGAAAATCCAGCAAGCGCCATCGGCTGCGTCGTTGCACAAGTGGCCTGGATCACGCTCATCAGGTCGTCAAGTTCACCGCGGCCTTCGTCGTAGGAGCCCTCACTTGCACCCACACCTCGAAAATTAAAGCGAATAGTGCGCCAGCCATTTTGAACAAAGGCCTTGGCCAGCGTTTGCACCACTTTATTTTGCATCGTGCCGCCAAACAAAGGGTGTGGATGCGCAATGACGACTGTTCCCTTGAAAGCGCCTCCCTCTGGCACATCAGACAAGCCCTCCAAAAGACCTGAAGGGCCTTGCAGTTGCATGATCTGCGATGCGGAATTCATCAGCGCCCAACTTCAGGAGGCGTGATCAATCGGGTGACGGGCTGCCCATTCTTTAAGTGGCTGTCAACGATTTCATCGATGTCAGCGTTGTCGACAAAGCTGTACCAAGTTCCCTCTGGGTAGACCACGGCAACCGGGCCACCCGCACAACGGTCTAGGCATCCTGCTTTGTTCACCCGCACTTGGCCCGGGCCAGAAAGTCCCAGACTCTTGATGCGTGCTTTGCAATGGTCAAAGGCCGCTTGGGCACCTTGCTGTGAGCAACAGGCTTCACCACTTTTTCTTTCGTTCAAGCAGAAAAAAATATGGCGTTCGTAATAAGGTTTGGCAGGTTTAGATTCACTCATGCTTGCATTTTAGTGGGGCGCGCGGCGGACAAACAGCGCATTAAGTAAAACAGCAGCGCAAAGGGCCATAACCACCCTAGCCACTGAATCAGACCATGGAAGCGAATGAACTGACCCTGCTCCCAATTTTGCAAAGTCAAAGAAAAGTAAGCGTTGGCCGACGCATTGTTGAGCAGGGTGAGTTGTAAAACCAGCCCGACCAGGGCCAAAACTTGAAGTGTTTTTTCTGTTCGCCACATCATGGGCCATGCTGCAACAGCAGCAAGCACCAGCGCCAGTTGCACGGGCTCATTCAGCCAACCCCAAGCGTATGAAGGGCCATAAGTCAAAGCTGCAGACAAGGCTGTGAACAACAGGCCGCAACCCGTCAAGACAAACCAAGCCACTGCTTTTTGGTGCAAATGGCGTATCAAGCTGAACGCCAGCAGGCAAGGCAGCAACTGGCCAAGGCTGACACACAAAATTTCATAGACCGGCAGCAAGGGTTGCAATTCAACTTCTCGCACAGGCAACCAATCTAGCCAGGGTGTTTCTTGCAACAGCAAAGCCAATGCATCTTCGGCACGTTCTAAAACCTGACCCAAGCCCATTGGAATCGGGGCAGGGAAGAGCAAGGCGATGGGCCACAAGGCAAGCAGCACCAAGGAGCCTTTAGCATCTGGCGCAAACCAGTTGGCTCTAAAACGACTCCAGCGGTCTAGAAATCCAAATCGCTCCAAGGTCCAAGCCGCGCCTGCACCTGCCAAAGTTCCGACGCTGTTCAAGCCCCAATCGACATTGGATGGAACCCTTGCTGGCAAAAAAAGCTGCAAGCTTTCCATGCCAAGTGCAAGCACAGAGCCCAATGCCAAGGTCAAGCCAACAGCGGGCAAATGCCTGGCGCTTCGCTGCAGCGCCAGCGCCACGATGAAGCCTAAAGGGGCATAACCCAAAACGTTAGAAAGAATGTCAAAGCCTGTCCAGTACCGCGGCCAAGGTGCCCACACAAATGCCGTCCAATCGACCCCTTGTGAACGCCAGTTTTGAAACGGGTACAAACTGGCGTAGATGATCAACGCGGCATAGATTGCTGCCAAAGGCCAAGCCGCTGTCTTTTTCATCTGGCGGGCTAGTTTGGTTTAAAAAGGTTTCACGACGACCAAGATGACTACCGCCACCAACATCAAAACGGGCGCCTCATTGAACCAGCGGTACCAAACATGGCTGTGTAAGTTTTGCTTGGCCTCAAAATTTTTCAAAATTCGGCCACAGTAATGGTGGTAGCCCACAATCAAGAGCACCAAGGCCAATTTGGCATGCATCCAAGCATTGCCAGGCCCCCACCCAATGCCAACCCCCCACCATAGCCAAACACCCAAGGCAATGGCCGGCACTGACAGCAAGGTGGTGAACCGCAAAAGTTTTCTGGCCATGAGCAAGAGCCTGGCGTACTCTGCCTCAGAGTCCTCTGGCACCATGGCCAAATTGACAAATATTCGAGGCAAATAAAACAGGCCGGCAAACCAGCTGGCCACGAAAACGATGTGAAAGGCTTTGATCCAGAGCATGCCCTGAGTGTAGCCCCGCTGGTGAATTGGGCACAAGTTGACTGACGGGATGGGGCGTAAATTTCTTGCCAAAGAAGCTTGTGAAATGCGCCCAACGAGGCAAAGATCAGGCACAATTTTCAAATGACACTGATACACACCCCCTACCCCTTAAGTCGCCCACGCCGTTTGCGTCGCACCGATTATTCGCGGCGCTTGGTTCGTGAGCATCAACTCACTGCCGATGATCTGATTTATCCCGTCTTTGTTCTAGACGGCAAGAATCAACGCCAATCCGTTGGCTCCATGCCAGGCGTCGAGCGCTTGAGTTTGGATTTGTTAATGCCTGTCGCAGAAGACTGCGTGAAACTGGGAATTCCTGTCATGGCACTTTTCCCCGTCATCGACAGTTCATTGAAAGACCCGTACGGCAACGAAGCACTGAACCCAGAGGGTTTGGTGCCCACCGTTGTGCGTGCTCTGAAAAAGAATTTTCCCGAACTGGGCATCATGACCGACGTGGCCTTAGATCCGTTCACCAGCCACGGACAAGATGGCTGGCTAGACGATGATGGCTATATCTTGAACGACCTGACGTTGGCGCAATTGGTCAAGCAAGCCATGGTGCAAGCCGATGCCGGCGTTGACATGGTGGCCCCCAGCGACATGATGGATGGGCGCATTGGCGCCATTCGACAGGCGCTTGAAAACAAAGGGCATGTGCATACGCAAATCATGGCTTACAGCGCCAAATATGCCAGCTCTTTTTACGGCCCCTTTCGCGACGCTGTGGGCTCTGCCGCCAATCTTGGCAAGGGCAACAAAAAAACTTACCAAATGGACCCGGGCAATACCAACGAAGCATTGCGCGAAGTGGCGCTAGACATCGCGTGCTTTCCGTGTTTTATGGCACCAGATTCGTGGTTCTCCTATGGCGTTCTTAAAAGTGATTGGTGGTTGGTTTCGACGTTTGAAGCCAGCTGTCTCTACTCACCCATCATCGACAGACC
>SXXD01000157.1 GCA_005789685.1 Burkholderiales bacterium | reverse complement strand
GCCATTGATTGTTTCTAGAAATGAGTTTAGCCACCGCGCTTTGCGTTGACAAACGGATGTTGCGATGCCCGAGTTGAGCCTTTACCAATGCTTGAGTTTGAATCCAACCGGCTATGCCATGCCACAGTGCCGGTGTATTTTCATTCAAGCCTGACGCCTGCTTTTGAAATTCGCTGGCTTGTGTGCTCCACTCGTGGCCAGCAGAAGGCCACAAGGGGCCTTCAGGCAGTTGTCTTTTGCCAGCATAACGATGTTCTAGCAGATGAGAAACTTGCCATTCAAGGTCATGCTTCAGCAGCTCTTGCGCACGTTGAAGGGTGGCGCGCACACCATCTCGCGTAATCCGTGACAGCACATTGTTATCTGGTGATACGTGTGTGGCAAAGAAACCAGCGGGCAAGCCAGAAGCACCTGCGCCCAATGCATCAGCTTTATCAAGCACTTCAACTTGCCAGCCTCTGAGTGCCAAACTGTGAGCCACTGCCGAGCCTGCTAAACCTGCACCAATGACAATGGCATCAACTTGAGGTTTTGACTTCGCAATGATCTCAGCTTTGGCACGATGACGCAGTGCGGTTTTTACATCCCAAGTTGGACGATAACAAGCTGATGATCTTGACTCATCCAAAATGAAGCCAACACTATGAAGCTCATTGACGAGACTGTCTTGGGCGATTCGCCATTTGATTTGAGACCCCACTTGAGACAATCGTGCCAAAGTTTTGGCGCCCCATGTTGCTAGGTTGTCAACGCAAATGCTGTCTGCAGCGATGTCAATTTCTTTGGCAATATGGGGCGCTGCGCCAATGCACAAAGTCAATTGAACGCATCCACCTTCAAAAGAAATTCGGTGAACGCCGGGCAGCAGGCCATAGCAAACTTGCGCCAGCTCTGTGGGAAGGTCTGTGGGTGCTTGGCTGGTGAAGGCTGTGAAAAAAAGACGGGGTGCTGAGTCAGGATTTGATTTCCAAACTTTGACAGTTTCAAGAAAAGACTCGCCGCGCCCAAACGAGGTTTCTAGAGCGTGCCAAATTGTTTGGCACGCGGCTCTGTTTTTCCAATGACTGGCGTGAAAATTAGGGATTGGTGGGTGGGACATAACCTTGGGCGGCATCAGCACCTGAACCAAAGAAATGGTTCTCCATTTGACGGGCCAAGTACTGACGCGCACGAGCGTCTGCCAAGTTCAAACGGTTCTCATTGACCAACATGGTCTGATGCTTCAGCCATGCGGCCCAAGCCTCTTTGCTGACGTTTTCCCAAATGCGTTTGCCCAAGTCACCAGGGTAGGGTGGAAAGTCGAGGCCTTCTGCTTCAGTTTCTAATTTGATGCATTTAACAGTGCGCGCCATGATGTTCCTTGATATTTCTTAAGATGAGTTGCATATAGGGATATAAAATTATTGTATTTCCATTACAGGCCAATAAGCTTGAAAATGACTTGTTTTGTTTAAACCCCTAAGTTTTATGAGTGCATTTTTAGAAGAAAAAGTCCTGAGTGTTCATCACTGGACAGATCGCTTGTTCAGTTTCACCACCACGCGTGATCAGGCGCTTCGCTTTTCCAATGGCCATTTCACCATGATTGGCCTTCGGGGTGACAACGGTAAACCCTTGCTGCGCGCCTACAGCATTGCCAGTGCCAATTACGAAGAGCACCTTGAATTTTTGAGCATCAAAGTTCAAGATGGACCCTTAACTTCCAAATTGCAACACATTCAAGTGGGCGACACCATTGTGGTCGGACGCAAACCCACAGGCACACTGCTCATTGATTACCTCACGCCCGCAAAACGTTTGTACCTGATTGGCACTGGCACGGGTCTGGCACCTTATATGAGCATCATTCGCGACCCCGAAACCTACGAGCGATTTGAACAAGTGATCTTGTTGCATGGTGTACGAGAAGTGAAAGAGTTGGCCTACCACGACTACATTACCAAAGAGTTGCCGCAAAATGAGTTTTTAGGCGAGATGGTCAGCAAGCAACTGTTGTACTACCCCACTGTCACGCGTGAAGCGTTTGAGCATCAAGGCCGCGTGACAGAGTTGCTTGAGAACGGCACCATCAGCTCAGACCTCGGCACTCCTGTTTTAAATCCCGCAGAAGATCGGGTCATGATTTGTGGCAGCCCAGAAATGTTGCGCGACCTCAAAGCATTGTGTGAAAAACGCGGCTTTGTTGAAGGCAATACCAGCACCCCCGGGCAGTTCGTGATAGAACGTGCTTTTGTTGAAAGCTAATTCTTGAAAAATTTATCGACTCAGCGTTGGCTTGCCCTGCTTGCTGCAGGGTGTTTGGCCATGTTGGCATTTGGCATTGTTTATTTGCAAAACCATTTGGGTTTAGAGCCTTGTCCCATGTGCATTGTTCAGCGCTACGCCCTGATCGGTGTCATTGTGTGGTGTCTTTTGGGCATCAGCTCAAATGCACCGGTGCGCACCTTTGCCATGACATGGCTCATTGCAATCACTTCGGGTTTTGGAGCCTTCGTGGCTGCGCGTCAATCCTGGCTTCAGTGGTACCCACCCGAGGTGGTGTCTTGCGGTCGCGATTTTTACGGCATGATTGAGAACTTCCCGCTTCAGCGATCCATTCCCATGATTTTCAAGGGCAGTGGCGATTGCACCAAAATCGATTGGGCATTTCTAGGTGGCTCTATTGCCAATTGGTCGTTTGCCGTCTTCATGGGCATCTTTTTTCTGATGACCTTTCTGCGACTGCGAGACGGCTTGTTGAGAACGACTCCCAACCCAGAAGCCTTAGAACCACTCAGCTGAGTTTTTTAACCAGCACTTGGCTGCGTCGGTCCCAGTTGTATTTGCGCTTGCGGCCCTCAGGCAACCAGTCGGGGTCCATTTGAACAAAACCGCGCTTGATGAACCAATGCATGGTGCGGGTGGTGAGTACAAAAATACTGTCCAAGCCCATGGCGCGAGCCCGCTGCTCTACACGCTTCAATATTTTTTCGCCATCACCCTGACCTTGAGATTGGGGTGAAACCGTGAGGGCCGCCATTTCGGCGGTCTTGGCTTCAGCATAGGGGTAGAGCGCAGCACAGGCAAAGATCACGCCGTCGTGCTCAATGATGGTGTAGTGGTCAACATCGCGTTCAATTTCTGTTCGGTTGCGCTTCACCAAGGTGCCATCGTTTTCGAAGGGTTCAATGAGTTGAAGAATGCCACCGACATCGTCCGATGTGGCTTCTCTGAGTTCTTCCAATTTTTCATCAATCACCATGGTGCCAATGCCATCATGCACATAGATTTCTAGCAACAAGGCCCCATCGACGGCAAAGGGCAAGATGTGACTGCGTTCAACGCCTTCTTTGCAAGCCTTCACGCAGTGCTGCAAATAGAAGGCGATGTCTGTCGGTATAAGCGCTGGTGGCAGTTTTTTCAACAAACTTTCTGCAGCAGCCAAAGGCAACTCGGTGTCAATGGGATTGTCTTCAGATTCAGGCTCTTCAGGGTTGATGCGCAGACCCGGAATTTCGGTCAAGAAAATAAGTTTGTCAGCTTGCAGTTCAATGGCCACGCTGGTGGCCACTTCTTCCATCGACAAATTAAAAGCTTCGCCGGTTGGAGAGAAACCAAATGGCGAAAGCAAAACCATGGCGCCCATTTTGAGAGTCTGGGTGATGCCTGCAACATCGACTTTTCGAACCAGACCTGAGTGCTGAAAATCTACGCCATCCACAATGCCAACTGGGCGTGCAGTCAGAAAATTACCGCTGATCACTCGCACCGTAGAACCTGCCATGGGCGTGTTGGGCAGGCCTTGGCTGAAGGCCGCTTCAATTTCATAGCGCAGTTGGCCGGCGGCTTCTTGCGCGCAATCTAGGGCCACCTCGTCGGTGATGCGAATGCCTTGCGAGTATTTGGGAACATGACCCTTGGCCATGAGTTGCTCATTGACTTGAGGCCTAAAGCCATGGACAAGCACAATCTTCACACCCATGCTTTGAATCAGGGCCAAATCTTGGGCCAAGTGCTGCAGCTTGCCCGCAGCGATGGCTTCACCTGCAATGCCCACCACAAAGGTTTTGCCGCGGTGCATGTGGATGTAGGGTGCCACCGAGCGAAACCAAGGTACGAAGGTGAAGTTAAAGACAGTAGACATGAGCTTGTGGGTCTCTAAAAAGGGGCCAAGACAGCGGATAATTCAGGGCTTACGCCATCCCTGATTTTTACAGAAGTTTTGCCATTGTCCGCTACCCCCTTGAAAATCGAGTTTCCCGAGTCTTTGCCGGTGTCGGCAAAGCGCGACGAAATCGCTCAAGCCATGGCGGATCATCAGGTCATCATCGTCTGTGGCGAGACGGGATCAGGCAAAACAACACAACTGCCCAAGATCGCTTTGGCCCTTGGCCGCGGCCGGCTCAATGCCGCTGCAGGCCAGCGAGGCAAGTGGATCGGCCATACACAGCCTAGGCGCATTGCAGCCAGCAGCGTGGCCAAGCGCATTGCCGAGGAACTGAAAACACCCTTGGGCGATGTGGTGGGCTACAAAATTAGATTTCAAGACCGCTTGTCCAAGGATGCCTCGGTCAAGCTCATGACCGACGGTATTTTGTTGGCCGAAACGCAAAACGACCCGCTTTTAGAAGCCTACGACACCCTGATCATTGACGAAGCCCACGAACGAAGTCTGAACATTGACTTCTTGTTGGGCTACTTGCGTCAAATTTTGCCGCGCCGCCCCGACCTTAAAGTAGTGGTCACATCGGCCACCATCGATGCCGATCGTTTTGCGCGGCACTTTGCTTCTAGCAAGGGGCCCGCGCCGGTCATCATGGTTTCTGGCAGAACCTTTCCAGTTGAGATGCGGTGGCGTCCGTTCGAAGAAACGCGTGAACACGATTTGAACGATGCCATTGCCGAAGCCGTAGACGAACTATGGATTGGCAACGCAGCCGGAGACATCTTGGTGTTCTTGCCTGGCGAGCGTGAAATTCGAGAAGCAGCTGACCACTTGCGCAAACACTTGTCGCACAGCGCCGTCACACGGGGTGCTGAGGTACTGCCCTTGTTTTCGCGTTTGTCACAAGCCGATCAAGAGCGGGTGTTTGATACCCATTCAGGAAGACGCATTGTGCTGGCCACCAACGTGGCAGAAACTTCACTCACAGTGCCAGGCATTCGGTATGTGATAGATGTGGGTACCGCCCGCGTGAAGCGCTACAGCCTGCGCAGCAAGGTGGAGCAGCTCATGGTGGAGCCCATCAGCCAAGCTGCGGCCAATCAGCGTGCAGGTCGGTGTGGTCGTGTGGCCAATGGCATTTGCATTCGTTTGTACGAAGAAAAAGATTTCAATGGTCGCCCCCGTTTTACCGACCCTGAAATTTTGCGATCTTCTTTGGCGGGTGTGATTTTGCGCATGAAGTCATTGCACTTAGGTGTGGTCGATGACTTTCCGTTCATTGAAGCACCTTCCAAACGCGCCATCACCGATGGATACCAATTGCTGGCTGAACTGGGTGCCGTTACAGATGCCAACGAACTGACGCGCACCGGTGCTGAATTGGCCAAGTTACCCTTGGACCCTCGCGTGGGCCGTATGATTTTGGAAGCGCGCGACAGGCAAGCTTTAGACGAAGTCTTGGTCATTGCCAGTGCTTTGTCGGTGCAAGATGTCCGTGACCGACCTTTAGAGGCACAGTCGCAAGCCGATCAGGCGCATGTGAAGTTTGACGACGAGAAAAGCGAATTCACAGGTTATTTGAAATTGTGGAAATGGTTGGCTGATGCACGCGGCGGCAAATCGCCTGCCGGGTCAGAGCACAAG
>SXXD01000156.1 GCA_005789685.1 Burkholderiales bacterium | reverse complement strand
GAAGGTGCGGGGTGGAAAATTTTTGACCTCAATGTCATGGGCATTTGGTTGGTTGAAAACTACCGCTCACAATTTTCTAAAGAAATCAATGCGGGTGGCTTGGATGGTTTGATCAAGAGCTTGTCTGATCGAAATAAATCGAATGCTAAAAAAGCCTAATTTAGCGTCCCGTACCGCGGCCTTGACCGCGCCTCATGCATGTCCAAAGCCCTTTTAACCTTGCCCCCCGATTTGCGTCACAGCAATGCTGCGGCTTGCTTGGCCAAGTTGCAGGCGCAAATTCGCAATTGCCCCGATTCCGAGGTCCAGATCCAAGCTGGGCAGCTGACTGATTTTGATTCCTCTGCACTCGCAGTGCTCTTGGGATGCCGAAGAGAAGCCGAAAGTTTGTCAAAAACTTTGAAATTCAAGCAATTCCCAGCCAAATTACGCGAATTGGCCCTGCTTTATGGGGTGTCTGAGCTCTTGGTCGAAAGCGCATGAACGTAAAATAAGGGGCTCATGCCCGCCATCTCTTTTCAATCCGTCTCCAAAACTTACCCTGCCAAAAATACTGGCAGCCAGCCGTTCACAGCACTCAATCAGGTGAGCTTTGACATTGCTGAGGGGGAGTTTTTTGGCCTGCTCGGCCCTAATGGTGCTGGGAAAACCACATTGATTAGCATTCTGGCGGGACTCAGCAAAGCCACAGAAGGTCGAGTCATGGTGCATGGTAAGGATGTTCAGTTGGATTACGCTCAAACGCGGCGCATGTTGGGTGTGGTCCCTCAAGAGTTGGTCTTTGACCCCTTTTTCACTGTTCGCGAAGCCTTGCGTTTTCAATCGGGTTATTTCGGCGTTCAAAAAAACGATGCATGGATCGATGAGTTGCTGGACAGCTTAGGTCTTTCAGACAAAGCCAATTCCAACATGCGGCAACTCTCTGGCGGCATGAAGCGGCGCGTCTTGGTGGCGCAGGCCTTGGTTCACAAACCACGGGTCATTGTGTTGGACGAACCGACGGCAGGCGTGGATGTTGAACTCAGACAAACGCTGTGGCAATTCATCGCCAAGTTAAACCGAGAAGGTCGTACAGTTTTGCTCACCACCCACTATTTGGAAGAAGCGGAAGCGCTGTGTGGCCGCTTGGCCATGCTGAAACAAGGGCGGGTATTGGCTTTGGCCAGCACTTCTGAGTTGTTGAAATCGGCCTCTAGCAACGTGCTGCGTTTCAAAATTGATGGTCAATTGCCCCTTGATCTGGCAGCCAAAGCGCGCATCACGGGTCGCATCGTTCAGTTTCCCGCGCACGATGCGGTTGAGATTGAAAGCTACCTGGCGGCTGTTCGCCAAGCCGGTTTGGTTGCAGAGGATGTTGAAATTCGCAAGGCCGATTTGGAAGATGTCTTTTTGGATGTGATGTCCGAGGGCAAAGCATGAACGGCTGGCGCATGTTGTTGTACAAAGAGGTGTTGCGCTTTTGGAAGGTTGCCTTCCAAACCATTGCGGCACCCGTTTTGACCTCGGTCTTGTACATGATGATTTTTGGCCATGTGTTGGAAGACCATGTGAAGGTCTATGACAAAGTGCCCTACACGGCGTTTTTGTTGCCCGGCCTGATCATGATGAGCGTCTTGCAAAATGCTTTTGCCAACAGTTCCTCCAGCTTGGTGCAAAGCAAAATCATGGGCAACGTTGTGTTCTTGTTGCTCACACCCTTGTCGCACTGGCACTGGTATGTGGCCTATGTGGGGTCCTCTATGTTGCGCGGCCTGGCGGTTGGCTTTGGTGTTTTTGCCGTCACAGTTTGGTTTGCGCCCTTGCAGTACCATGCACCCGTTTGGATTTTGGTGTTTGCCGTATTGTGTGCCGGCCTATTGGGTGCTTTGGGTCTAGTGGCAGGTCTTTGGTCCGAAAAATTTGACCAAATGGCTGCTTTTCAAAGTTTTGTGATCATGCCCATGACCTTCTTGTCGGGCGTTTTTTACTCCATTCACTCTTTGCCGCCGTTTTGGCAGGGCTTGAGTCACTTAAACCCCTTCTTTTACATGATTGATGGTTTCAGATACGGCTTTTTTGGTCAAAGCGATGTCTCGCCTTGGACCAGTTTGTCGGTTGTTTCTGTGGCCATGTTGGGTGTGAGTACTTTGGCCATCCAGCTGCTGAAATCTGGCTACAAAATCAGAGGTTGATTTAATTTTTTAAGCACCGAACCCAATGACTGCAGAACAAATCCAAACCATGATTGCCGCTGGCCTTGCTTGCGACCACCTCACCGTCGACGGCGATGGCCGCCATTGGCAAGCCGTGGTGGTATCCCCCCAGTTTGAGGGCTTGCGTCTCATTACACGCCATCAAAAGGTCTATGCCACCTTGGGCAACAAAATGCAAAACGATGAGGTGCACGCCTTGTCGATGAAAACTTTCACGCCTTCTGAATGGGCCAAATCGAAAGCCTGATCAACAGGCAAAAAACCAGTACGCTCATTCAGCCAATCAAACTAAAAAAATGGACAAACTCATCATTCGTGGCGGTCATTCTTTGAATGGCGAGATCGAAATCTCAGGCGCCAAAAATGCCGCCTTGCCCGAACTTTGCGCAGCCTTGTTAACCGACCAGGACGTTGTGCTTCGCAATGTGCCCAAGTTGCAAGATGTTAGCACCATGCTGAAACTCATTCGCAACATGGGCGTGACATGCCTGCATGCAGAAGATGGCAGCGTGACATTGAATGCAAGTGCGCTGAACAAGCCCGAAGCACCCTACGAGATGGTGAAAACCATGCGTGCTTCGGTGTTGGCACTCGGCCCCTTGTTGGCTAGATTTGGTCATGCACGCGTTTCACTGCCGGGTGGGTGTGCCATTGGGTCTCGGCCTGTCGACCAACACATCAAAGGCTTGCAGGCCATGGGCGCCAAGATCGTGGTCGAGCATGGCTACATGGTGGCCGGTCTGGCTAACGGACGGACTCGCTTAAAAGGCGCACGCATTGCAACCGACATGGTGACTGTCACAGGCACAGAAAACTTTTTGATGGCCGCTGCTTTGGCCGAGGGTGAGACTGTTTTAGAAAACGCAGCGCAAGAGCCAGAAATTCCTGATCTGGCAGAAATGCTCATTCAAATGGGGGCCAAGATTAAGGGTCACGGTACCAGCCGAATCCACATTCAAGGGGTCGAAAAACTCCAAGCTTGCGATCATGCTGTGGTGGCTGATCGAATTGAAGCCGGCACATTTTTATGCGCAGTAGCGGCCACTGGCGGCGATGTTGTGTTGAAGCACGCGCGGGGTGATCACCTCGATGCGGTCATTGAAAAACTCAGAGATGCTGGCGCACAAATTGAAGTGGGCTCCAACTTTGTACGCGTGAAAGCGCAAGGGCGCATGAAGGCCCAAAGCTTTCGCACCACAGAGTACCCTGGCTTTCCAACCGACATGCAAGCGCAGTTTATGGCCTTGAACTGCATTGCCGAGGGCACCAGCAAAGTCACTGAAACCATTTTTGAAAATCGCTTCATGCACGTCAATGAATTGGTTCGCTTGGGTGCCAATATTCAAATTGACGGTAAAGTGTCGGTGGTCCAAGGTGTG
>SXXD01000155.1 GCA_005789685.1 Burkholderiales bacterium | reverse complement strand
TGCACCGTAGGAAATGCGCTTGGCTGGTGCAATGCCTTTGGCTTCGTCGCCTTCAAAGTACCAGCGAATATTGGGGTGTGTCTTGAAGCGTTGGAATTCTTCAAAAGGGCTGAGCCAAGGGTTGGTGTAATCCAAGCCCACTACAAAACCAACGACCACTTTGTTGTCTTCCATGTGATACAGGAAGGAGCCGCCGTAGGTTTTTTCATCCAACGGCCAGCCTGCGCTGTGCAAAGCCAAGCCGGCTTTGTGACGGGCAGGGTCAATTTCCCACAATTCTTTGATGCCAATGCCGTAGCTTTGGGGGTCTTTGCCTGCGTCAAGCTTGAAGCGAGAGATGACTTGCTTGCCTAAATGGCCACGTGCACCTTCTGCAAAGACGGTGTACTTGGCGTGCAGCTCCATGCCCAATTGGAAGTTTTCGGTGGGCTCGCCATCTTTGCCAACGCCCATGTTGCCGGTCGCCACACCTTTGACGGCGCCATTGTCGTTGTACAAAACTTCGGCGGCTGTAAAGCCAGGAAAAATTTCAACGCCTAATGCTTCAGCTTGCTCGCCAAGCCAACGGGTGAAGTTGCCCAAACTGATGATGTAGTTGCCATCGTTGTGAAAGCAGGGTGGCAATGTGAAGTTGGGCACGCGTGTGGCACCCGTTTCAGTGGTCATCAAGAAGATGTCTTCTGTGACCGGTTGATTGAGAGGTGCGCCCATTTCTTTCCATTTAGGAAAGAGCTCAGTCAAAGCGATGGGGTCCATGATGGCGCCGGACAAAATGTGCGCGCCAGGCTCAGAGCCTTTTTCTAAAACCACCACAGAAACATCATGCCCTTTTTTCTGGGCCAATTGCTTCAAGCGAATGGCCGCAGACAAGCCAGCAGGGCCGCCGCCCACCACGACCACGTCGTATTCCATCGATTCGCGGGGACCGTGTGTGTTCAAAATCTCTTCGGGTGTCATGGGGAGACTCACATTAAGTTAAGGGTCTGATGGCCAATTATCGGACCTCTAATTCATTTTAAGCGCGGAACAGGCAGAATCCACGTACAAGCAGGTGGTGAATACACATCCCTTCTTTGCTTTAAATCAGAGACAAAGACACATGAAATTTGAAATACCTGAGATCAAGAAAAAAGTTCACCAAATGATCATCCCCATTCGTTGGGGTGACATGGACGCCATGAAGCATGTGAACAACACCGTATATTTTCGGTATCTAGAAACAGTGCGGATCGATTATTTTCAATCGATAGGCTGTGAACCCAACCCACAAGGCCAAGGGCCTGTCATCGTGAATGCGTTTTGCAACTTTTACAAACAACTGGAATATCCAGGCAATGTGCTGGCCAAGATGTATGTGAGTGACCCTGCGCGTACCACTTTTGAAAGCTGGTGCACCTTAGAACTTGACAGTCAGCCGGGTGTAATTTATGCGGCAGGGGGTGCCACCACCATCTGGGTAGATTTCCCGCTTCAAAAAGCTGTGTCCTTGCCCGACCACATCAGGGCCTTGGTCACACCCTGAATTCGTTCAAATGAAGAGGTCCGATTACTTTTGTTTGGGCACGCGACCCATTAAATAAAACTCTGGGTTGGGCATCATGTTGCTGAAACTGGCCATGCGGTTGGACAAGCCAAAGAAAGCCGTAATGGCGGCAATGTCCCAAATATCTTCATCATCCAACCCATGTGCGTGCAGTGGCGCAAAGTCGGCATCTTCTATTTGGTCGCTGTGCAAGCAAACTTTCATGGCGAAATCGAGCATGGCGCGTTGACGCGGTGAAATATCGGCCTTGCGATAGTTCACGGCCACTTGATCGGCGACCAAAGGTTTTTTTTCATAAATGCGCAAAATGGCACCATGCGCCACCACGCAGTACAAACAATGGTTGGCCGCACTGGTGGTGGTCACAATCATTTCCCGATCGCCTTTGCTCAGGTTGCTGGTCCGACCCACGGACTCAGGCACCATGAGGGCATCGTGGTAGGCAAAAAATGCGCGCCACTCTGCAGGGCGACGGGCAAAAGCCAAGAACACTTGAGGTACAAACCCAGCCTTATCCTGGACTTCCAAAATTTTGGCGCGGATGTCTTCGGGCACATCTTTCAGCTCTGGCGCGGGGTAGCGCTGGGTTTTGGGGCTAGCTATTGCAAGCGTGGTAGGCGTGTTCATGGCAATCCTTGTCAGTTAACTGATTCTAATCACCTATTACACTACTTACTTTTAAGAATTTCCCTCTTAGGAGTGCCCTGTGAACAAGATTTTCCCTTCTGCAGCCGAGGCGCTGAAAGGCGTCGTGGCAGATGGCCAATTGCTGGCCGTAGGTGGCTTCGGCCTCTGCGGTATTCCCGAAGCTTTGATTGAAGCCTTGCGCGACTCTGGTGTCAAAAATCTTACTGCCATTTCCAACAATGCAGGTGTTGATGGTTTTGGTTTGGGCAAGCTGCTTGAAACCCGTCAAATCAAAAAAATGATCTCCTCCTACGTGGGTGAGAACAAAGAGTTTGAGCGTCAGTTCTTGGCGGGGGAGCTTGAGTTGGAATTCACACCACAAGGTACCTTGGCCGAAAAGCTGCGTGCCGGTGGTGCTGGCATTCCTGCTTTCTTCACCAAAACAGGTGTAGGCACCGTGGTGGCCGATTGCAAAGAATTGCGTGAGTTCGATGGTGAAACTTACGTCATGGAGCGCTCCTTGATACCAGATGTGTCCTTGGTAAAAGCTTGGCGTGCAGACAAATCTGGCAACTTGCAATTCCGCCTAACAGCTCGCAACTTCAATCCCGCTGTGGCCATGGCGGGCAAGCTGTGCATTGTCGAAGTGGAAGAGATTGTCGAAACAGGTGACATGATTCCTGACCATATTCATTTGCCCGGTATTTATGTTCACCGGTTGGTTCTTAATAAGCACCCCGAAAAGCGCATTGAGAAACGCACCATCACTGAGAAAGCAGGAGTCTAAGCATGAGCTGGAGTCAAGACCAAATGGCGGCCCGTGCCGCACACGAACTGCAAGACGGCTTCTATGTCAATCTGGGCATTGGCATTCCCACTTTGGTGGCCAACCATGTGCCTAGCGACATTGAAGTGTGGCTGCAATCTGAAAATGGCATGTTGGGCATTGGCCCGTTTCCTACTGAAGATGAAGTCGATGCCGACCTGATCAATGCGGGCAAGCAAACCGTGACCACCATCAAGGGCACTTCCATTTTTGGCAGCCACGACAGCTTCGCCATGATTCGTGGCGGCAAAATCAATCTGTCCATTTTGGGCGCCATGCAAGTTAGCGAAAAGGGTGACCTGGCCACCTGGATGATTCCATGCAAGATGGTCAAGGGTATGGGCGGTGCCATGGATTTGGTGGCGGGCGTTAAGCGCGTGATTATTTTGATGGAACACGTGGCCAAGAAAAAAGATGGCACCGAAGATTTGAAAATCTTGAACCAGTGCACTTTGCCATTGACAGGTGTGGGCGTGGTCGATCGCATCATCACCGATTTGGCCGTGATGGATGTGGTACCAGAAGGACTGAAAGTCATTGAGTTGGCGCCTGGCGTCACGCAAGAGTTTTTGCAAAGTAAAACGGGCTGCCATCTGATCTTCTAATGAAACAATTCAAAATTGCATGCATCCCAGGTGATGGCATTGGGCAGGAAGTCATTCCTGCTTCTCAAGTGGTGCTTGAGGCGCTTGCCCAAGGACAAAGCCAGTTCAGTTTTGAATTCACTTCATTTGATTGGGGAGGTGACTACTACCGACAACATGGCGTCATGATGCCCGCTGATGGCCTAGATGCCTTGCGACCTATGGATGCTATTTTGTTTGGTTCTGCGGGCGACCCGCAAATCCCAGATCACATTACGCTGTGGGGATTGCGTCTGAAAATTTGCCAAGGTTTTGATCAGTACGCCAACGTGCGCCCCACGCGCATATTGCCGGGCATTGATGCCCCCCTAAAGCGATGCACACCTGAGCAACTCAACTGGGTCATTGTTCGCGAAAACTCCGAAGGAGAGTATGCGGGTGTAGGCGGTCGAGCCCATCAAGGTCATCCGATTGAAGTGGCCACCGATGTCTCCATGATGACCCGCGTGGGCGTGCTGCGCATCATGCGCTACGCCTTCAAGCTGGCGCAATCTAGGCCTCGCAAATTACTGACTGTGGTGACCAAATCAAATGCCCAACGTCATGCCATGGTCATGTGGGATGAAATTGCCAGAGAAGTGGGTGCAGAGTTTCCCGATGTGCATTGGGACAAAGAATTGGTGGATGCTTGTACGGCGCGCATGGTGAACCGTCCTGGAACTTTGGACACTTTGGTGGCCACTAATTTACATGCTGATATTCTGAGCGATTTGGCGGCGGCCTTGGCTGGCAGCTTGGGCATTGCACCCACGGGCAATATTGATCCTGAGCGTCGTTACCCCTCTATGTTCGAGCCCATTCACGGTTCTGCCTTTGACATTATGGGAAAAGGTCTCGCAAACCCTATTGGCAGTTTTTGGAGTTGTGTGATGATGCTGGAACACATCGGTTTGGATCAGCAGGCCCAGCGTTTGATGCAGGCCATTGAGGCTGTGACTGCCAACCCCAAGTTGCACACACGCGACCTAGGCGGAGAGGCCACTACGCAACAAGTGACCGAGGCGGTGTGCCAGATGCTTAGGCATTAGAAAAATTCATCATGATCGAGATGCAGGAGACAAAATGGAAAAGAAAACAAAATTTTGGTTAAGTGCAGTGGGCCTCAGTTTGGCAACCCTCATGCCGCACCACGCAACTGCTCAAGCCATGCCTGCGTGTCCCGAAAAGAACGTCATGTATTGGCAAGCCTTCCCACCCGGTGGTGAATCGGATTTGTCTGCAAGGCATCAGCAAGTGGTGCTCAAAAAGAAATGCGGCGCCATCGACACCATCATTCAATACAAAGCCGGTGCAGGCGGTGGCCTCATGTGGGCCCAAATGAACAACCTGCCAGGCGATGGCTTCAATGTGGTGGGCATCAATTTGCCGCACATTGTGTTTCAACCTATTGAAGGTGAAGTTCAATACAAAACGGCAGACATCACGCCCGTCTTTTGGTTCCATTACACCCCTGATGTTTTGGTGGTGCCCGAAAGCAGTCCGATTAAAAACTTCGCTGAGTTCATTGCTGCGGCCAAACAATCGCCTGGCAAAATGAACTTGGGTGGCTCGGGCTTGAACTCTGCCAATCATGCCGCGCATGAGCGTCTGAATGCAGCCTTTGGTATCAAGAGCACCTACGTGCCCTACAAAGGCACTGGCGATATGTCCATGGCAGTTGTCGGTGCACAAATCGATGGCGCGGTCACCTACACCCCCTTTGCCATTGCCAATCGCGGTAAAGTTCGCGCCTTGGCTGTGGCCATGGAGAAACGCCATCCGCTTATGCCAACTGTTCCCACCTTCAGAGAGCTTGGCGTCGATTGGATTGACGGCGCCTATCGCGGCGTGGGTGTACCAAGGTCAACCTCACCAGAGGCCCGCAAAAAATTGTCTGACATGTGGCTGGCCTTGAACAACGATGCTGAAATGAAAGAGCTGGCCGCCAAGAGCGGCTTTGAGTTGGTCAACATTGGCACCGATCAAATGGACGCCTTCATGAAAGAGCGCATTGCTTTGTACACTGAAGGTGCCAAAAGGTTGGGCTTAGGCAAAAAATAAATTTTCGTGATCAAGGAGACAAAAATGCGTTCTATTTTTTCGAAGTTCAAACAAGTTTGCACAGTTACACTGCTGGCTATGGCATTGCCCCTCAGTGCTATTGCGCAGGCCTACCCCACCAAGCCCATCAAAATGATTGTGCCGTTCCCAGCGGGTGGTACCACTGACATTGTGGCGCGCATCATTGCGCAAAAGATGACGGAGTCGATGGGACAACCCGTCACGGTTGACAACAAAGGTGGTGCTGGCGGCAACATTGGCGCAGACCTGATGGCTAAAGCAGCACCCGACGGCTATACCATCATGATGCACAACCTGTCCTTTCCATTGGCAGCGGTTGCACAAGCGCTGGCAAACAGATCACCCTTCAATGTGGATACAGATTTTGCAGGTGTTTCCATTGCGGTTTATGTGCCCTTCATTTGGACTTCCAGCCCATCAGTGCCAGCCAAAGACCTCAAAGAACTTGCCAACCTTTTGAAAAGCAACAAGTCTTTGCAATACAACTATGGCTCTACAGGCCCGGGCTCCACCATGCACGTCTTGGGCGAAGCCTACAAGAAAGAAGCTGGCATCAGCATGGAGCACATTCCTTTCAAAGGTGCTGCGCCCTTGAAGCAAGAGCTACTGGCAGGCCGTTTGCAAGTGGGCGGCGATCAGTTGTCTTCTTCTTTGGCAGAAGTGAAAGCCGGTACCTTGAAAGCTTTGGCCACAACAGCTTCTAAGCGTATCCCTGGTTTGCCTGATGTGCCTACTGTCAAAGAGTTGGGCTATCCAAACTTGGAATTGGAGGGCTGGAACGGTGTGTTTGCACCCGCCAAAACACCCAAAGACATCATCGATCGCTTGAACAAAGAAGTTATTGCGGCTGTGAAGCATCCTGATGTGGTGAAACGCTTGACTGAGCTGGGTGCTGAAGGTGTTGGCTCTACACCTGCTGCGCAAGATGCTATGTTGCGCAAGCAGATGGATCAATTCCGAGCCATCATCCGTGAGATGAAGCTCGACTGACGAGATCTATGTTATTGGGTTGGGTGGCTGCCTTTTGCAAGCCACCAAACCGGTAGCTCCGTACAGTCCTTTTCATCTAGCCCCGTTTGTGCGGCGGCATTGAATTGAGCCAAGGCCAAGGCTGTCAATGGCAGCTGCCTTTGAGTGGCCTCAGCTTGATCAAGCATAGCGCGCATGTCTTTGCGCATGGTTGAAACACTCACTGTTACCTGTTCACTTTTCTTTTGTTGGAGTGTTTGAGCAATCATGGCGCCTCTAACCTTGAGCATGTTGGGGCCACCTGAGCTGTCGGACAAAATATCAATCATGCGGCCTGGATCAATCCCCAATGGTTCTACCAAAGACAAAGATTCGCCAAGCGTTTGCCAGTAAACCATGAGAGGCAAATTAACTGCCAGC
>SXXD01000154.1 GCA_005789685.1 Burkholderiales bacterium | reverse complement strand
CTCAAACTTGGCACATCCCTGCCGAAAAATCCAATGGGACTTTGGACAGCCATCCCTTTTGCTGTCATTTCATTTGCATGTGTCGGTATTTTCAGATGGCCATTGCCTTGGGTTTTACTTGGCTTAGGCAGCTTGGCCTGTTTGATTGCCTACCGTGCATTGAAACAATTGCCATCAAGGCTTGATACCCAAACCAGTACCGATCAGGAGGCATCCTAAGCATGGGCCTGCCTTTGAGTCACCAAGACTGGTTTGACCTGTTCGTGCATTTTGCCGTCTTATCCCTGATGGGGATTGGGGGTGCCATCACAACTGCGCCAGAAATGCACCGATATTTGGTCACTGAAAAAAATTGGCTGACAGATTCTTCCTTTTCTTCCAGCATTACGCTGGCTCAGTCTGCCCCTGGCCCCAATGTGCTCTTTGTAGCTCTCATGGGGTGGCAAGTTGGCATCAATGCAGGTGGGGGCTTGAGTGCGGGTGCCCCTGCATGGTGGCTTGGTCTTTTAGGGGTCATGCTCACCATGTTGGGCATTATGCTGCCATCTTCTATACTGACCTACAAGGCCACCAAATGGGCCCACGTCAACCGAGATCTGACATCGGTTCAGGCCTTCAAGTCTGGCATGGCCCCCATTGTGATTGGGCTCTTGGTGTCAACGGGGTGGCTGTTGTCAGCGGCCCATCGTGACTTTGCACAAGACTGGAAAATTTGGTTGGTCACCGCTGTTGCAGCTGGGGTGATGTTGCGAACTTCAATTCACTTGATGTGGCTCATTGCAGCTGGCGGCATTCTGGGTGCAGCGGGCCTTCTGTGAGCTTATGCGCCCAAACGCTGCCGAACCGCTTCAAACAAACAAACACCACTTGCCACCGATACATTCAAACTCTCAACGGCACCTTGCATGGGAATACTGACCAACTCATCACATGTTTTGCGTGTCAGCTGCCTCATGCCGGGACCTTCAGCACCCAAAACCAAAGCAGTAGGGCCTTTTAGATCTGCTTGGTAAATATGGCGAGGGGCATCACCGCTGGTGCCAATGATCCAAATAGAACGCTCTTTGAGTTCACCCAAAGTTCGAGCCAAGTTGGTCACCATGAAATACGGCACAATTTCAGCGGCACCACTGGCAACCTTGGCCACAGTGGCATTGATGCCTGCGGCGTGATCTTTGGGTGCAATGACAGCATGTGCACCCGCGCCATCGGCCACACGCAAACATGCGCCCAGGTTGTGTGGATCCGTCACACCGTCTAAGACCAAGAGCAATGGAGGGCCCTGAACCTGGTCTAGCAGATCATCAAGGGAATGAGCTTGAGGCAAGTTTTCAACGCGAGCTGCAACACCTTGATGGCCATGACTGCCTGCCAATTTGGCCAAGCGCATGCCGTCAGCCTCTATGAGCCTGACACCCGCTTCTTGTGCGCGTTCAATGAATTGGCGCATTCGGGCATCGCGCCGTGTGGTTTCAAAATAAATCTCAACGATCGATTGAGGAGCTGTTTTTAAACGGACACCGACTGCATGAAAACCGAAAAGAATTTTGGGAGAAGACATGCCCCAATTATCGTTGGGATATGAGTTGTCCGGCCTGTAGTGTGAGCGTTCGATCGCAGCGAGAAGCCAGATTTTGGTCATGCGTGACCAAAATCAGGGTGGTTCCTCTGGCCTGGTTCATAGAAAGCATCAAATTCATAATGCTTTCGCCAGTTTGAGCATCCAAACTTCCTGTCGGCTCATCGGCCAAAAGGAGTTGGGGTTGGACCACAAAAGCACGTGCAAGGGCAACACGTTGTTGTTCACCACCACTGAGAACTTTTGGGAAATGTTTCAAGCGCTCTGCAAGCCCTACTTGCGACAAGATCTCTTTGGCCAATTGGCTGGCGTTTCTGGCGCCCGCCAACTCTAGCGGCAACATGACATTTTCCAATGCTGTCAAATGGCCCATCAATTGAAAATTTTGAAATACAAAACCTAGCATTTGTCCGCGCCATGCGGCACGTTGGTCCTCTGTCATGTCAAAAATTGGCTGCCCTGCCAAGGACACCTGACCTTCGGTTGGGGTGTCTAAACCTGCCATGATAGACAACAAGGTGCTTTTGCCAGAACCAGAGGCCCCCAAAATGGCAACAGATTCCCCAGCCTTCACGGAGAAATCAATATCACGCAAAATAGTCAATGGGCCGCCGACATCACTGACCACCTTACTGACATGACTGACTGAAATCATTGTTTCTGACATGTACCAAATTTCCTTACAACGTAGATACTTTAACTGGCTTGTGGTGAGCTTGTTCTGCGCGGGTTTTTGCTTGCCCCTTTTGGCCAGCGAAAGCACGCCGAAAGTCAATACCAAGACAACACCAAGCCCAGAAAAAACTGTCTTGATTGTGGGTGACTCATTGAGTGCTGAGTACGGCCTGACCCGAGGAACAGGCTGGGTTCAGTTGATGAGTGACCAAGCTGTCAAAGAGACCGTGAAGGTGAGAATGGTGAATGCCAGTATCAGCGGTGATACAAGCTCAGGAGGCCTTAGCAGGCTGCCCCAGTTGCTTAAGGTTCACCAGCCGCATGTTCTGATCGTGGAGCTTGGGGGCAACGATGCGCTTCGAGGCCTGAGCATGCAAATGACGCAACAAAATTTGAGCGCCATGGCCAATCAAGGCAAAAAAGCGGGTGCCAAAGTGATGGTCATTGGCATGCAAATGCCGCCAAACTATGGCGCCAACTACGCCCAACAAATAGCACAAGCCTATCAAAGAGTGTCTAAAGAGACGGGTGCAGAACTCAACAACCAATTTTTAAAAGGCATTGCTGACGATGTCGATCCCTTGAAGTGGTTTCAGTCAGACCGAATTCATCCCAATGAAGGGGCGCAAAGCACCATGATGAAAAACGTATGGCCTCAGCTTAAAAAAATGTTGGCCGATATGAGGTAGCTCTGCCTAGGTGGCGGTGTTGTTCAATTCAGGGTTGGGGCGGCACATCGGAAGCAGGCAGAGGATCGATCTCGTCTTCAGGCAAATCTTCTGAGAGTGAATCAGGCGAGTCCGATCTTTTCTCAGACTTGGCTTTCAGTTTGTCTTCTTTTTTGCGTTTCTTCGCCAATTCTTTTTGACGTTTTTCGTAGCCGTAATTGGGAGTTGCCAAGGTATTTCTTTCTATTCAATGGCTCCACTGTATCAGCTTGCCATTCAATCCTACAAGACGCTTAAAAATTCAAGCATTGCTTCACAGCCTTGGTCAAATCGAGGATCAAATCTTGAGGGTCTTCAAACCCTGTTGAAAACCGCACCAAGTAGCCTTGTTGCAATTGCGAAGGCCAGTTGGAACGCATGCTGGCAATGTTGTAAGGCACTACCAAGCTGCTAGGGCCGCCCCAGCTGTAGCCTAATTTGAAGAGACTCAGGCTGTCGCAAAATGAATCGACTTGGTCTTGCTTCAAGGATGGATGCAGCATGACGCTGAACAAGCCTGCGGCATGCCCTGTCACACCCTGAGGCGCGCACAAGGCTTGCCAATGCCCGTGTCCAGGAGACCCTTCTACGGCGGGATGCAGCACCTGTACACATGCTTTTTGACCTTTCCACCATTGGGCCAACTCACGGGCCGAATGGTCTTGTGCCGCATAGCGCAAAGAAATGGTGGGCAGCGAACGAAGAATGCTTTCAATGTCGTTGGGACCCACACAAACTCCCAAACGGCTCATGGTCATTTTGAGTTTCAATGCCAATTCATCGTTACAAGTCATGACGCTGCCCATGAGCACATCGCCACCCCCACTGGGATATTTGGTCAACGCATGCGCGGTGAGGTCCACGGACAAGCTGCCATCGCCCAACAGGTCAAAGGGCTTGAATGCAATTCCGGCGCCCCATGTATTGTCTAAGGCGGTTAAAACGCCGCGAGATTGACAAACCTTGATCAAACCGATGAGGTCAGGGAACTCCATGCTGACTGAGCCTGGGGCTTCCAACCAAACAAGTCGGGTGTTGGGTTGGATTTTGGCTGCCAGATCTTGAGGGTCCATGGCATCGTAGTAAGCATGCGATATGCCAAACGATGTCAACTCACCTTCAGCCAGCACCTTGTTGGGGCCGTAAGAGTTGTCGGGCAACAAAATATGATCGCCAGATTTCAAGACAGCAAAAGATGCCACTGCCAAGGCCATCAAGCCACTGGGCGTTAAGACACAATGTTTGCCGCCTTCTAGCGAGCAAAGCCGCTCTTCGAGCGTGAAGCTTGAGGGCGTGCCATGCGTTCCGTAGGTGTAAGCCGATTTGTCTTTCCAATCACGCTGGCGCATGGCCGCCACATTGGGGAAGAAAACCGTAGAGGCTTTGAAGATACCCGGCTGAGGAGCCTGAAAATCAGGCGGTGGCGTGTAGCCGTGGTGAATCAGCTGCGTGGAAATGTGGGCTGTGTTCTTTTCAGTCATCCCCGCATATTACCTTTAGACTTTCCATTTATCCATTAATTTTTCAGGATTCATGCTGTCGTAGCCTTCAAAGGGCTGATGAATCCAAGGATTGGTGGGCAGGTATTCAACAGAGTAATCGGGTTGAAAGCCAGAAAGACCCTTGGTCCAAACAACCGCACTGCGCAGTTCTGTGATGGGCTTGTAATTGGTTTTCAACATGTCGACCACGGCGTGCAAGGTGTGGCCCGAATCGGCCAAGTCGTCAACCAACAAAACACGACCCGCAATTTCGCCTTTGGGGGTGGTAATGAACCGAGCGATGTCCAAATGGCCCTGCACAGTGCCCGCATCAGCACGGTAAGAGCTGGTGGACATGATGGCCAATGGCTTGTTGAAGATGCGAGACAGAATATCACCAGGACGCATGCCGCCCCTTGCCAAACACAAAATGGTGTCGAACTCCCACCCAGATTGATGGACCTTGATGGCCAGCTTTTCAATCAGGTTGTGGTACTCGTCGTAGCTTACGTACAGGTGTTTGCCGTCTTCAGTCAGCATGCGGATTCTCCAGAGGTAGGTTCATTTCACTTGAAGGTGAAGCGAGGTGTTGATGTCAATTAAAGGGGTGTTAAAAAAGGATGGTGCATCAAGATGGTGTGGTCGCGGTCTGGGCTGGTCGACACCAAATGAATAGGAACGCCTGTGATGTGCTCAATGCGTTGTAAATACAAGCGAGCATTGACAGGCAATTTGTCAAATTGTGTAACGCCCACTGTGCTGTCAGTCCAGCCTTCAATCGATTCGTAAATGGGCTTGCAGCGAGCAATGTCGTCGGCACCCATGGGCAGAATGTCCACAATGCCGCCGTCTAATTCATAACTTGTACAAAGCTTTAACTCTTTCAATCCGTCTAGGACATCGAGTTTGGTAATGCAAAGGCCAGACAAACCATTGACTTGAGCACTGCGCTTGAGCAATGCCGCATCGAACCAACCGCAACGTCTGCTGCGACCCGTTGTGACGCCCTTTTCAGCGCCCACAGTGCTCATGTGCCAACCCGGCGTACCTTCTTTTTCCCATTCCAACTCGGTTGGAAATGGGCCGCCGCCAACCCGTGTGCAATAAGCCTTGGTAATGCCTAAAACATAATGCAACAAACCGGGGCCTACACCTGAGCCTGCTGCGGCATTGCCAGCCACGCAGTTGCTAGATGTGACATAAGGATAGGTGCCGTGATCAACATCAAGCAGTGTGCCCTGAGCGCCTTCAAACAACAAGTTGGCGCCTAAGCGGTGCGCGTCGTTCAGTTCGCGAGACACATCGGCCATCATGGGCTTTAAGAGTTCTGCATGTTCCATGGCTTCTTTGAAAACCACCTCAAACTGTACTTCACCATTTTTGACATACGGCTTGAGTGCATCACCAAAGATGAACTTCTCTGAGCCCAAATAAGTTGTCAAAACATGGTTGTGCAAATCTAAGAGTTCTTTGAGCTTTTGTGCAAAACGCTCAGGGTATTTCAGATCTTGTACACGCAATGCACGGCGTGCAATCTTGTCTTCATAGGCTGGGCCAATACCGCGGCCTGTGGTGCCAATTTTTTCTGTGCCACCTTGCTCGCGAGCAGCCTCACGCGCAACGTCCAAGGCAGCATGAAATGGCAAGATCAAGGGACAAGCTTCACTGATACGCAGGCGTGAACGAACCTCAACCCCCGCCTTTTCTAGACCTGCAATTTCTTCAAACAGTTTGCCTGCAGACAAGACCACACCATTGCCGATGTAACACTTCACACCAGCGCGCATGATGCCACTGGGAATGAGGTGAAGTGCCGTTTTGACGCCATTGATGACCAATGTGTGGCCTGCATTGTGGCCGCCTTGAAAGCGCACAACACCTTGCGCGCTTTCTGTCAGCCAATCGACCAGTTTGCCTTTGCCCTCGTCACCCCACTGGGTTCCAACAACGACAACGTTACGTCCTTTGATCATGTTCATTTTGTTTTGTTTTCAATGGCTTTTACAGTCCACTGCCCCGCAAGCTCAAAGAGCTCGCGATCACATTGGAATTCATCTATTTCACTTTCGTGCCCAGGCAAACTGCACACCACAGTTTCACCGTGCATGCGCAACTGCGCGATGGCCGAACGCAGGTCTGGCCGGGTGCCCCATGGCGCCCGAATGGCAGCTTTGAGACTGAGTTGCGGGACCACCCCCACCCATTGTTTCAGATCTAAGCTGAAACCCACAGCGGGACGATCTCGACCCATTTCATGACCGAAGGCTGCACCCACACCGTCATATCGACCACCGCGCACCACGGCATCGCTGGCACCTTTTGCATAGATGGCAAAACGCAAACCACTGTAGTAAGCATAGCCGCGAGCATCGGCCAAATCAAACTTGAAAGTGACATCAGGCAATTGATCGCTCAGCCATTTCAACTGCTCAATGGCCAACTTGATTTGAGGTTTGGGCGGTAATTTTTGGAGTGCTTGCGTTAGAACTGAACTGTCTCCATACAGGTCAATGAGATTCATCAGTCCAGCTTGAATGCCTTTAGGAAAATTTTGGGTTAACTCAGTCAAAGCAGAAGCATTTTTACTGGCCAGTGCCGCAAAAACATCGCCTCGCGTGACATCTGTCAGGGGCATGTCTTCAAGCAAACTGCTCACAATTCTGGCATCTGCCAGGTCAACCAAGACCTCACCCATTTGAGACGCGCGCAAACAATCTAGGGCCAACTGCAAAACCTCGAGGTCGGCTTCTAAACCAGCATGGCCAAATATTTCGGCACCTAACTGTAAAGGTTCGCGGGTAGCGTGCGGTCGGTCGGGTTGGGTATGGAGGACAGGGCCACAGTAACAAAGCCTAGTGACACCTTTTCGGTTCAATAAGTGGGCATCAATTCGAGCGACTTGAGGGGTTGTGTCAGCTCTTAGTCCCATCATTCGACCAGAAATTTGATCGACCAATTTGAAAGTTTGAAGATCAAGCGCTTTGCCAGTGCCCGTGAGCAAAGACTCAATGTGCTCAAGCAATGGGGGTGATACCAACTCAAAGCCATAGCTTCGGGCGGTGTCTAGAAGCAATCTTCGGAGTTCTTCGATGTGTCTGGCTTCTGAGGGCAAGACATCAGCGATGTGATCCGGGAGGACCCAAGCGGACATGGCGATCTGGGAGTCTGTTAAAACAGGGATTTTACTGGTTCAAACAGGCTCTAAATGAAGGCTCCTAAAAGAAAGAGTCCTAACAAAACGATCGAAAGACCGAAAAACCGAATTTGACCATCTTCCAGCTGCAAGAGCTGGCTGAACATTTCTCGCCACTTAGGGGGAGAGATGAGGGGCAGAAGCCCCTCAAAAATCAACACCAGCGAGATGGCCACCATGATTGTGGACCAGAAGCTCACTTACTTTCTCACTGCGGGGGCTGCCTGGCTGCCTGAAGAATTGCCTCTCATGGTTCTGAAGAAGTCCGAGCTGCTAGGGTCTAAAACCATGACATCGCTCTTTTTAGCAAAACTGGCTTTGTAGGCATCAAGGCTTCTGTAAAACTGTGCGAATTGAGGGTCGCGGCCAAAGGACTCGTTGTAGATTTTGGCGGCCTGTGAATCGCCCAAGCCTTTGATTTTTTGGGCATCGCGGTAAGCATTGGCAATGGTGACCTCGCGCTGGCGATCCGCATCAGCACGGATTTTCTCGCCCTCTGCACCGCCTGTAGAACGAAGTTCGTTGGCAACGCGCTTACGCTCTGCCTCCATACGTCGATAAACCGATTCGGTAATGGCATCGACATAGTCAACTCTTGTGATGCGAACATCGACAACGTCAACACCCCAAGGCTTTACGCCGCGCACTTTGTCTAAGACTTCGCTCTTGACGTCATTCATCAAGGCGTCGCGACTTAAAGACAGCAAGTCCTTCACAGTGCGCTTGTTGATTTCTTCTTGAAAAGCATTTCTAACCACTCGGTTCAGTTGATTGGCACCAGCCTTTTCATCCAAGCCCACATTGCGGATGTAGGCCAAGGGATCTGTAATGCGCCAACGAACATACCAATCGATCACCACACGTTGCTTTTCAGCAGTCAGCATGGGCTCGGTGTCGGGACTGTCGAGGGTTAACAAACGCTTGTCAATGTAAGTGACGTTTTGCAAAGGGGGCGGCAATTTGATGTTCAAACCAGGCTCGGTAATGACTTCTTTAATTTGCCCCAAGGCGTAAACCACGCCAAATTGACGTTGATCGACCACGAACAACATGGAGCTGGCCAAAGCCAGCAGCAGCAGCAGGGATGAAACCCATATTCCAATACGATTCATTTTGCTGCTTCCTTAACGATTTTCACGGTCACGAGATCGGAGACTGTCGCGCGATCTGGGATCAGGGGGAGCGCTGCTAGGGGCAGAGCTTGTGGCTGTGTTGTTTGCAGGCGCATCGACAGGTGCAGTAACCGTCGAAGGTGTTGCGGTCATTTGAATCAATTTATCGAGGGGCAGGTACATCAGGTTAGAACCTTGCTTACTGTCGATCACCACCTTGGTGACATTAGAGTAAATTTGCTGCATGGCATCTAAATACATGCGGTCACGCGTCACTTGAGGGGCATTTTGATACTCGGGCAAGATGGCCTTGAACCGCTGCGCATCACCTTCTGCTTGCGCCACAATTCGCTCGCGATAGGCCTGAGACTCTTCCTTCAAACGGGATGCTGCACCCACTGCACGAGGCACAACATCGTTGGCATAAGCTTGCGCTTCATTTTTGGCACGCTCGCGTTCTTGGCCCGCCTTGAGCACATCATCAAACGCAGCCTGGACTTGTTCGGGCGGGCGAACGCCGCCTTGTTGCAAGTTGATGCCAACCACCTCAATGCCCACCTTGTAACGATCCAAAATGTTTTGCATCAGGGCTCGAACTCTAGGCGCGATCTGGTCGCGCTCTTCTGACAAAGCAGAATCCATTTTCATTTTGCCCACCACCTCGCGCACGGCTGTTTCAGCAGCTTGCACAACGGCTTCTGTGGGGTTTTTGCTTTCAAACAAATAGGCACGTGCATCGTTTAAGCGGTATTGAACGGCGAATTTAATTTCGACAATGTTTTCATCTTCCGTGAGCATGGCTGACTCGCGAAGACCGGTGGCTTTGATGACGTTGTCGCGGCCAATGTCAACAGAACGAATTTGCGTGACAAACACAAGCTCATTTTTTTGAATGGGGTAAGGAAAGCGCCAATTGAAACCAGCACCAACCGTGGACTTGTATTTGCCAAATTGGGTAATAACGGCTTGTTGTCCCTCTTGGACAATGAAAAAGCCAGTACCCAACCAGATCAGGAGCAAAGCGCCCAATATGGCACCAATGCCTAAATTGCGAAACACGGGAGGCAAACCATTGAAGGGAGAACCATTGGGCTGGCCTTTGTTGGGTGGGCCGCCATTTTTACCACCCAAGAACTGCGAGAGCTTGCGATTGAGGTCACGCCACAACTCATCCAAATCTGGAGGACCAGAAGATTGGCCTGGTCGGTTGGACGAGTTGCCTGAATTGGGAGGCTGAGGATTTGGAGGCTGCTGTTGGGAACCATTGGCGCCTGGGGTGTTACCAGGGGCATTGGTGCCGTCTTGACCTTCAGAAGCAGGTTTGTCGTCGCCTCGGCCCCAGCGTTGATCGTTCAAATTGAACATGCCACGAAGGCGCTGAGGCAAAACTGACCAGCTAAATACACGGTATTTGGAATTCATTCGCTTTTCTACGTTTTTTTATATGACTGCTCTCATTGTGCACAATCAGAGTGGCATTTATGAAAAATCATCCTCATTTTCCCCGAAATTATCAAGGTCAAAGAGGGGATCAGATTCGCGTTCGGGGTTTGAAACTGTTCGAAGCACTTCTTCTGCCAGCATTTGGCGCAACATTGGCACGCCTTGTCCCGATTGGGCGCTGACAAACAGGCGCTTCAAAGGAACGCCATCGACTTCGTACAGGTCGAACATTTCAAGCGGCTGCCGCTCGGGCGGAATCGTGTCTATTTTGTTAAAAATTAGCCATTGCGGCACATCTTCTGCCCCAATTTCCCGAAGCACCCTTTTAACTTCGTTCATTTGCTCCGGATAGTTTGGGTTGGAAGCATCCACCACATGCAGCAACAAGTCTGCGTCAGCAGCCTCTTGCAAGGTAGCCTGAAAGGCATCAATCAAACCATGCGGCAAATCTCGGATAAATCCAACCGTATCAGAGACCGAAGCGCTGCGACCTGCCTCTCCCAAATAAAGTTGACGGGTGGTGGTGTCCAAGGTGGCAAACAACTGATCGGCTGCATAGGCACGCGCTTTGACCAAGGTGTTGAACAAAGTGGATTTGCCGGCATTGGTGTAGCCCACCAAGGAAACGTTGAAAGAGTTGCGGCGCTCGCGCTGTCTTCTCTGGGTAAAACGTTGCTTTTTAACTTTAGACAAGCGGTCCTTGGTGCGCTTGATGGCGTCATTGATCATGCGCCGGTCAAGTTCAATTTGAGTTTCTCCTGGGCCACCTCGGGTACCAATGCCGCCTCGCTGACGTTCAAGGTGTGACCACCGTCGAACCAAACGGGTACTAAGGTACTGAAGGCGCGCCAACTCAACTTGCAATTTGCCATCATGACTGCGCGCTCTTTGTCCAAAAATTTCAAGAATGAGCAAAGTGCGATCGTTAACAGGCAAGCCCAAATGACGTTCAAGATTGCGCTGCTGAGCGGGGCTTAAAGACTGATCAAACAGAACCTCTTTGGCGCCCATTTGTTCAGCCATGAATTTAATTTCATCGGCTTTACCAGACCCCACAAAAAGGGCCGCATCGGGGGCCTTGCGCTTGCAAGTCATTTTGGCCACTGGCTTCAGGCCTGCCGTTAAGGCCAATTGGCTGAGCTCATCTAACTCAAGGTCAAAATGGGGCAAACCAAAATCAACACCCACCAACAAGGCGGGCGTTGTGTCAACCAAATCGCTGTTCAAAACAGCGCGTTAAGCCGAGGGCTCGTCGACGGCTTCGTCTGAACCTGAAAGGTTGACTGCTCGGCCGGGGACAATGGTGGAAATGGCGTGTTTGTAAACCATTTGAGTGACCGTGTTACGGAGCAAAACCACGTACTGGTCAAAAGACTCAATTTGGCCTTGGAGTTTGATGCCGTTGACCAAGTAAATGGACACTGGCACATGCTCACGACGCAATGCGTTGAGGAAGGGATCTTGCAAAAGTTGCCCTTTATTGTTCACGATATTCTCCGTGTTTTGAATTAATTTAAGGGTTTCACCTTAACACATCAAAAGGAGCACTTTGTGCAAGCCCCCTTTAAAAACCTTACAAATTACCCCGCATCTTTGTCAGCAAAGGGGTTTTGAGACGTTTTCATTTCAATGCGCAGCGGCGTACCTGACAAATCAAAGGCTTTGCGAAAGCGACCTTCCAAATAACGTTTGTAGGTTTCAGTGACGTGCTCTAAAGAGTTGCCATGAATCACAATGACCGGAGG
This sequence comes from Burkholderiales bacterium, assembly GCA_005789685.1. Classification (GTDB taxonomy): domain Bacteria; phylum Pseudomonadota; class Gammaproteobacteria; order Burkholderiales; family Burkholderiaceae_C; genus Limnohabitans_A. The sequence continues at coordinate 505 of SXXD01000154.1, read as the reverse complement.
GTTCATACCGCCTTGGTGGGCATAACGCAATTTAGGGCGAAACATGCCGCCGCGTTGCGGACTTTGAAACTGAACCGACTCAAGCAACAAGCGCGTTAAAACGGGTGTGGTCATTTTGACCATGGCCGATTTGTGGGCCTGCGTGATGGATTTCCAAACAGGTCCCAGTCCTTGGCGTTTTTTAGCTGAAATGGTGTGCAAGTTGGCAAACTTCAAAAATGGCAGCCGGCTTTCGATCGATCGGTTCACCAATTCGCGTTGGTACGCATCGACTGCATCCCACTTGTTGACCGCCAACACCACGGCCCGGCCGCTGTCCAAAATAAAGCCCGCAATGTGGGCGTCTTGTTCTGTGACGCCCTGTGTGGCATCCAACAGCAATAAAACGACATTGGCCGATTCAATGGCTTGCAAGGTTTTAACCACCGAGAATTTTTCAATGGCTTCAAAAACTTTGCCTTTGCGACGCAAACCCGCCGTGTCGATGAGTTCGAACTTTTGTCCG
>SXXD01000023.1 GCA_005789685.1 Burkholderiales bacterium | reverse complement strand
CACTGCCATCGGTGCATTCATTGAGCTTGCGGAGCAGGCAGGCGCCACCATCTCCTTACCAGTTTCTGGCCATGCTTGGCCAAGCGGCCTAGTCGAAGATAAAGCATACGAGTACATGTGCCAACGAATTTGCGATGCAGTTTCCGAAGGCTGTGACGCCATCCTGCTAGATTTGCATGGCGCCATGGTGACTGAAAGCCACCCTGATGGTGAAGGTGAGTTACTTGCTCGCCTGCGACGTATCGCGCCACATACACCCATAGGCGTTGCACTTGACATGCATGCCAATGTCTACCCTGCGATGGTGGACAACGCTAACGTAATTGCGGGCTACCAAACTTATCCGCATGTCGATGTTTACGAAACAGGCCGACGTGCAGGGACTGCACTTTTCTCTATGCTCGCCGGCAAAGCGTCTCCTTCCATGGCTTGGGGACAACGGCCCATGTTGCCGCACGTCATGCGCCAGTCCAGCCTCGACTCGCCAAACCGTGAAATTCAAAAGAGAGCTGCAGAAATGGAAAAACAAGGGGCGCTGTGTGCCAGCTTGTTCGTCGGATTTCCACATGCCGACATCGTGAATGCTGGTCTATCGGCGGTGGTGGTGACTGACAACGACCCTGCGCTGGCGAAGCGTTGGTGTGACGAGCTGCTCGATATGGCATGGAAAGACCGTGCCAAATGGGTCTATCAGGTGGAACCCCTTGAGAAGTCCCTAGCCCGTGCGCGTGCAATCGATCCCAACGAAAGCCCTGGTCCGGTGGTCCTACTAGACCACTACGACAACGCAGCCTCTGGTGGCACGATGGACACGATGGCGGTGCTTGATGGCATTCTTCAATCTGGCCTCGAAGATGTGGCAGCGTTTGCGGTGTTCGATCCTCAAGCTGTTAGCGAAATGCAAAAGGCGGGGTTGGGCGCACACATCACGCTGATGCTAGGCGGCAAGCTAGACATGCCAAGCCTAGGTCTAAAGGGGCAAGCTCTCAAGGTGAGCGGCACCGTGAAACATCTTTCTGACGGCCGCTTTGTCAACCGGGGGCCCATGTCAAAAGGGGTTCAAATGGACATGGGGCCAACCGCAGTGCTTGATACGGGCAAAGTAGAGATCGTTGTCATCTCGCGCCAACAAGAGCCCAATGACATTGAATGTTTTGCGTCTCAGGGCATTGATCCAAGTCAGAAGCGCTTTCTGATGCTTAAGAGCCGAGTGCACTGGCGCGCGGGGTTTGGTGATTTGGCAAGCTCAATTGTCGAATGCGCCGGGGTAGGCGTTTGCACGTCTGATTTCAGCGTTTTAGACTTCAAAAATGTGCGCCGCCCTATCTACCCTCTCGACCTTGACGCAAAACACTGAACCAGCAAGTCCATGATCAAAATTCCAAAAACTGATTTACGCGTTCACCCACTTTGCCTTGGCGCCAATGTCTTTGGCTGGAGTGCCGACGAAAAAGAGTCGAATGCTGTGCTGAATGCATATGAATCCCATGGCGGCAACTTCATCGATACTGCTGATGTTTATTCACAGTGGAAGCCTGGAAATCAAGGCGGTGAGTCAGAAACACTGATTGGCCATTGGCTCAAAAGGCAAGATCGCCAAAAATTTGTTATTGCAACAAAGGTTGCACTTCTCGACACCCGGCCTGGCTTGTCGGCTGCAAATATTTTGGCTGCTTGCGACGATTCACTGCGCCGTTTGCAAACTGATTACATCGATATTTATTACTCACACCGCGATGATGCCAAAGTCCCGATGGAAGAAACCTTGGGTGCTTATGACAAATTAATCAAAGCAGGAAAAGTGCGTTATATCGCTGCTTCGCAGCATACCGGCGCGCGCCTGCAAGAGGCGCTGAGCATCTCAGCCAAACATGCGCTGCCCTCCTATATCGCACTGCAAGACCATTACAACTTGGTGCATCGAGAACCATTTGAATCTGAGCAAGCTCCAGTGCTTGCTTCCAACGGCTTAGGTGCGTTCCCTTTTTATGGTCTAGCGCGTGGGTTTTTGTCAGGCAAATACAGTCCTGGTATAAAAATTGAGTCCGTTCGGGCAGAAGGTGTTGCTGAGTTTTATTCAGATCGAAACTGGAAAATAATTGAAGCTTTGCGTGACATTGCTCAAGCGCGCAGCGCACCCGTTTCGGCAATCGCCTTGGCCTGGTTGCGCTCGCACCCTCAAGTGTGCGCTCCGATTGCAAGCGCACGAACCCCTGCACAGTTAGAAGCAATTGTTCAAATCGTTGAGTTGAACGCTGAGGAAATGTTGCGACTTAATACGCTGTCGGCGCCCAGGACCTTAGCTTGAAAATACCCACTTTCAAACACATTGCCGTTGTTGGCGCAGGCGCTGTTGGTAGCTTTTACGGCGCCATGCTCGCCCGCGCCGGGCAAAGGGTGACGCTCATCGGCCGGCCCGCACATGTGCAGGCTACAACGCGCGACGGTTTGAAGTTAGATTTATCAACATCCTCGGCGACAGAAATCATTCGGATTGAGGCCAGCAGTGACTTTTCAAGCTTGCGAACAGCTGACTTGGTTTTGTTCTGTGTCAAATCAACAGACAGCGCTTCGGTTGCGCTTCAAATTGCGCCCTATCTCGCACTACATACTTTGATAATGAGTTTGCAGAACGGTGTAGAAAACTCAACCCTGATTGCACAACAGGTGCCCAATGCGGTCATACCTTGTGTCGTCTATGTAGCCACAGAAATTACTGCGCCAGGTTGTGT
>SXXD01000153.1 GCA_005789685.1 Burkholderiales bacterium | reverse complement strand
TCAACCCAGAAACGGCGATATTGCAGGTTCGGCAGGAACCGGCGCTTGGTTTTGTTGTTGGCGTGGGAAACATTGTTTCCGACCATGGGGCCTTTGCCCGTTACTTCGCAGACGCGTGCCATGTGGACACTCCGATACTTTTATAAACAGCTGGTGCCAGATGAGCTTTGCGAAAACAAGAGGGGGCTGCATGAATGCAACTGATCTGATGTGTGCAAAACTTAAGGCGGTCCAGCCTCACCTCGCCAGAAGGGTGGCGGTAACCCATTTTGCAGGACATCCCATAGGGGATACCTAGCAAAGCCTTGAATTATAGCCAGCTTTTTGGGTCAGGGCCAAGCATCAATGGCTAAAAAATGCGCTGACTGCCTTCAACCAACCTTGGGGTGTTGCCAATAAACCCCAAGGCGCGGGGTTTCAGGCGCCTTCTTGCTCCAAAAAGCGCTGGGCATCCAGTGCCGCCATGCAGCCTGTTCCAGCACTGGTAATTGCCTGGCGGTAAACGTGATCTTGGACATCACCCGCGGCAAAAACGCCGGGCACGCTGGTCATGGTGGCAAAGCCTTTCAGCCCGCTTTGGGTCACGATGTAACCGTTTTCCATTTGCAGTTGGCTTTGAAAAATATCCGTATTGGGCGAGTGACCAATTGCAATGAAGCAGCCTTTGAGTTCTAAATCTTGCAAAGAGCCGTCTTTGGTGGACTTCAAGCGAACCCCGGTGACGCCAGTGTTGTCTCCCAAGACTTCTTCTAAAGTTTGGAAAGTTTGCAAAACAATTTTGCCAGCCGCCACTTTGTCCATCAATTTGTCGACCAAGATGGGTTCGGCTTTGAATTTGTCGCGGCGGTGAATGAGGTAAACCTTACTGGCAATGTTGGACAAGTACAGGGCTTCTTCGACAGCCGTATTGCCGCCGCCCACCACGCAGCACACTTGCTCTTTGTAAAAGAAACCATCGCAGGTGGCGCAGCCCGAAACACCGCGGCCCATAAAAGCCGTTTCAGAGTCAATGCCAAGGTATTTGGCAGATGCGCCCGTTGCAATGATCAAGGAATCGCAGGTGTAAACACCGCTGTCGCCTGTCAAAGTGAAAGGACGTTTGCTGAAATCAACCTTGTTGATATGGTCAAACACAATTTTCGTATTGAAGCGCTCGGCATGCTCCAAAAAGCGTTGCATCAGGTCGGGGCCTTGCACGCCATGCACGTCGGCAGGCCAGTTGTCCACCTCGGTCGTGGTCATCAGTTGGCCGCCTTGGGCAATGCCAGTAATCAGCAATGGCTTGAGGTTGGCGCGGGCTGCATAAACGGCAGCTGTGTAGCCGGCAGGGCCTGATCCCAGAATTAAAACTTGGGCGTGTTGGGAAGGAAGGGTGTTGGACATGATGGGTGATCTGGCAGGATTCGGGTAAACGCTAAAGCCTCATTGTAGAAGCTTGTGAAACACCTGTTTGGGGAGGTCTATCGGGTAAGCTTAAGGGTAAGACCATGACCTATTCACTTCGCACCCTTACCAATCCAAGCGCCAGCCCCGAAGCAGACTCACCCAGAGTGCTCAACGAGGGCGTTGGCATGATGCGCTTCACTCAGGAAATCGTTCTTTTCCTGGGTGCTGCTGTCCTCATTTTATTGGCCTTGGCCATGTTCAGTTTCAGTTCCAAAGATCCATCTTGGTCGGGTTCAGGATTGGGCGGCGGCGTCATGAACTGGATGGGCTTGGTGGGTGCTTGGTTGGCTGATGGCATGTATTTTTGCTTTGGCTATTCTGCGTGGTGGTTGGTTGCGATCATGGGGCGCTTGTGGCTGAAGGCTTGGGCCGACTGGCTCAGATCGGACGAAACCGCGCACAAAGCTGCCGACAAAGAAACGGAATCAACCTGGAAAACCCGTTTGATTTTTTGGATCGGCTTGTTTGTGCTCATGTCGTCTAGCAGTGCGCTGGAATGGGCGCGACTGACGCGTTGGGATGCCATGCTGCCTGGCACCAGCGGTGGCGCTTTAGGTTACGCCGTTGGACATTTTTCCTTGAAATGGTTGGGCTTCAATGGCTCTAGTTTGATTGAAATTGTTTGCCTCGCTTTGGGAATGGGGTGGGCCTTTGGTTTTTCTTGGGGTCAAGTGTGTGAAGCATTGGGCGGCAAGATCGACGGCTTGATGCAATCGCGTCAAGTCAAGCGTGAAATGGAAGAAGACTTGGCCATGGGCCAACAAGCTTTGCGCGAACGCGAACAGCTTCAGTCTAGGTTGCCTGCCGAACCTCAACTGCACCCCTTCGGAAACGAGTTTGAAGATAAACCTTTGTTTGCCGCGGCAGGCGTGTCTGCACCAGTCTTTGCTGAGCCTGTTGCGCCCATGGTCATTGAAGCACCCGTCACAGCAGTGCCGCGCAGCGATCGTGTGGTGAAAGAGCGCCAGAAACCCTTGTTCAATGAATTGCCGGACAGCAAATTGCCGCAGGTTGATTTGCTCGACAGTTTGACCTTGCGGCAAGAGGGCGTCGCACCAGAAACGCTTGAGATGACCAGTCGCATGATTGAAAAACGCCTCAAAGATTTTGGCGTTGAAGTGCGTGTGGTGGCGGCAGCACCAGGCCCTGTCATCACGCGTTATGAAATCGAGCCGGCAACAGGTGTCAAAGGATCGCAAGTGGTTAACTTGGCCAAAGACTTGGCGCGTTCCCTCAGTCTCATTTCCATTCGGGTGGTGGAAACCATTCCTGGCAAAAACTACATGGCCTTGGAATTGCCCAACGCCAAACGCCAGTCCATCAAGCTCAGCGAAATTTTAGGCTCGCAGGTTTACAACGAAGCCAAGTCCATGCTCACCATGGGCTTGGGCAAAGACATTGTGGGCAATCCGGTGGTGGTGGATCTGGCCAAAATGCCTCACGTCTTGGTGGCTGGTACCACGGGCTCTGGTAAGTCTGTGGGCATCAATGCCATGATTTTGTCTTTGCTTTACAAAGCCGAAGCGCGTGATGTTCGCCTGCTCATGATCGACCCCAAAATGTTGGAGATGTCGGTGTACGAAGGTATTCCACACTTGTTGGCGCCCGTGGTGACCGACATGCGGCAAGCTGCGCATGGCCTCAATTGGTGTGTGGGCGAAATGGAGCGCCGCTACAAGCTGATGAGCAAAATGGGCGTTCGCAACTTAGCGGGTTACAACACCAAAATTGACGACGCAACCGAGCGCGAAGAATTTATTTTGAACCCCTTCAGCCTCACGCCTGATGATCCCGAACCACTGAAGCGCTTGCCGCACATCGTGGTGGTGATTGATGAGTTGGCCGACCTCATGATGGTGGTGGGTAAAAAAATTGAAGAGCTGATTGCGCGTTTGGCGCAAAAGGCCCGTGCCGCTGGCATTCACTTGATCTTGGCCACACAGCGTCCCAGTGTCGACGTGATTACAGGCTTGATCAAGGCCAATATTCCCACACGCATTGCCTTCCAAGTTTCTAGCAAAATTGACAGCCGAACCATCCTAGATCAAATGGGTGCAGAGGCTTTGCTGGGTATGGGTGACATGCTCAACATGCCTTCTGGCACTGGCTTTCCCATCCGTGTTCATGGCGCTTTTGTGAGTGACGAAGAAGTTCACCGCGTGGTGAGCTATTTGAAAACACAAGGCGAGCCTGATTACATTGAAGGCGTTCTAGAAGGTGGTACCACCGATGGCGAAGACACAGGCTACGGCGACAGTACGGATGCTGAAAAAGACCCCATGTACGATCAAGCCGTTGAAGTGGTTTTGAAAAATCGCAAGGCCAGTATTTCTTTGGTGCAGCGTCACTTGAAGATTGGCTACAATCGCGCCGCGCGTTTGGTGGAAGAGATGGAGAAGGCGGGCTTGGTCAGTGCTATGAGCAGCAACGGGCAGCGCGAAATTTTGGTGCCTGCGCGCGCTGAATAAGCGTCTTCTTTCAAACTGCCTTTTCAAGATGAAAGCCAAACTCCATCTGCCCTGGCTGTCCATCGCTTTGCTTTGCCTAATGCCAAGTGCATGGGCTCAAAGTTCGCCTGATGCTATCGAGTCTTTGAGTCAATTTTTGAAGCACACTCAAAGTGGACGTGCTCAGTTTTCGCAGGTGGTCATGGGGCCGTCTAAAGCCGATCAAGCGCCTCGCAGAAAAACGTCTTCGGGTACTTTTGAATTTCAAAG
>SXXD01000152.1 GCA_005789685.1 Burkholderiales bacterium | reverse complement strand
TTCGTAGTTTTTAATCTCGAGTTCTGGGTTTAAGGCAACTTCAAGCACCACATTCAATGCTTGGTAAAACAGTTTGCGTTCAACGGTGTTGTCGTTGTATTGCAAAAATGCACCTGTCAAATCTTGTGCTGCTTCCAATTGCTTTAAAGCCAGATGAATGAGCAGTTTCAACTCCAGTACCGTCAGTTGGCCCCATTCGGTATTCTCATCAAACTCAATGCCTATGAGCGTTGCAATGTCGGCATACTCGTCCAGTTCGTTGTTTTCCAAACGGTCTAGCAATGCGGTTAAGGCTTTATTGTCCAAGCGGTGCAAGTTCAGAATATCCTCACGGAACAACAAGGCCTTGTTGGTGTTGTCCCAAATCAAATCTTCTACTGGATAAATTTCGGAATAACCCGGCACCAAAATTCGGCAAGCCATGGCACCCAATTGATCGTGCACTGTGGTGTAAACCTCTTTGCCCAAGTCTTTCAAAATGCCAAACAAGGTAGCGGCTTCGTCGGCATTGGCCGTGTTCCCTTTGCCAGCAAAGTCCCATTCCACAAATTCATAATCTGCTTTCTCACTGAAAAAGCGCCAAGACACAATGCCACTGGAGTCGATGAAGTGCTCTACAAAGTTGTAAGGCTCAGTCACGGCATTGCTTTCAAAGGTGGGTGGCGGCAAATCGTTCAAGCCTTCAAAGCTACGGCCTTGCAGCAGCTCTGTCAGGCTGCGCTCCAGAGCCACTTCTAAACTGGGGTGCGCGCCAAAGGAAGCAAATACACCGCCTGTGCGAGGGTTCATCAAGGTGACGCACATGACGGGGTAGGTACCTCCCAATGAAGCGTCTTTCAACAACACCGGAAAGCCTTGGGCTTCGAGGCCTTGTATGCCAGCCATGATGCTGGGGTATTTAGACAGTACGTCTGGTGGCACATCAGGCAAACAAATTTCACCTTCCAGAATTTGTCGTTTCACGGCACGTTCAAAAATTTCCGATAAGCATTGCACCTGCGCTTCGGCCAAGGTGTTACCAGCGCTCATGCCGTTGCTCACAAACAAGTTCTCGACCAAGTTGGATGGGAAGTACACCACTTTGTTGTCCGACTGCCTAACGTAAGGCAAAGAACAAATACCGCGTTCAACATGACCCGAGTTGGTATCAATCAAATGCGAGCCTTTCAACTCACCCTCGGGGTTGTAAATTTGGAGGCAGTAAGGGTCCAAAATTTCTTTGGGTAACGCATCCTTTTTCCCAGGCTTAAACCACCGCTCGTTAGGGTAGTGCACAAACTCGGCGTTAGCCAAATCTTCTCCCCAGTAGGCGCCAGCGTAAAAGTGGTTGTTGTTCAAGCGCTCTATGTATTCACCCAGCGCTGAGGCCAATGCACTTTCTTTGGTTGCGCCTTTGCCATTGGTAAAACACATGGGCGAATGCGCATCGCGAATGTGCAAAGACCATACGTTGGGAATGATGTTGCGCCACGAGGCAATTTCAATCTTGATGCCCAAGTTTGCCAAGGTGCTCGACATGTTGGCAATGGTTTGCTCCAAGGGCAAGTCTTTGCCAAGAATAAAGGTGCTACTTTCAGCAGTAGGTTTCAAGCTGAGCAAGGACTGTGCGTCTGCATCCAAATTGGCCACTTCTTCAATGATAAATTCGGGGCCAGCTTGCACCACTTTTTTAACAGTACAACGCTCAATCGAATTTAAAATACCACGTCTGTCGACTTCTGAAATTTCAGAAGGCAATTCAACTTGGATTTTGAAAATCTGCTGATAACGGTTCTCTGGATCTACAATGTTGTTTTGGGAGAGACGAATATTTTCTGTCGAGATATTGCGCGTGAGGCAATACAACTTCACAAAATAAGCCGCGCACAATGCAGACGATGCTAAGAAGTAATCGAATGGGCCAGGGGCTGAACCATCGCCTTTGTACCGGATGGGCTGGTCGGCCACAAGCGTGAAGTCATCGAACTTGGCTTCCACACGAAGCTTGTCGAGAAAATTGACTTTGATTTCCATGGGTGCTATTTCAGAATAAATTCAAAATTAAGGGTTGTATTTAAGTCAGCATCAAGCTTTCAAGCATTAAACCCATAAAGCATTCTTGCATTTCAAATTATGATCTAGTGATGAACTCTGCTGAAGCAACATCGCCGAATAACCTGACTGAAGCGCCTGAAAAAGTGAGTTTTTGGCAGGCCTTTGCCTTTTGGCTGAAGTTGGGCTTTATCAGCTTTGGAGGGCCTGCTGGCCAAATTTCGATCATGCACGAAGAGTTGGTGGTGCGAAGGCGTTGGCTCTCAGAAAAACGTTTTCTTCATGCACTCAATTACTGCATGGTGTTGCCCGGACCAGAAGCCCAACAACTGGCCACCTACATTGGCTGGTTGATGCACAAAACAAGGGGCGGCATTGTGGCCGGTGTTTTGTTTGTTCTGCCATCGCTGTTCCTCTTGATTGCTCTGTCGTGGATTTACATCGCCTACGGTCAAGTGGCTTGGGTGGCCGGATTGTTCTATGGCATCAAGCCAGCTGTCACCGCCATCGTCATTCAAGCTGCGCATCGCATAGGCTCGCGCGCTTTGAAAAACAACTTTCTGTTGGGCATTGCAGCGGCCAGTTTCGTGGCCATCTTTGCATTCAATCTACCTTTTCCTTTGATCGTTTTAACGGCTGCCATCATCGGTTTTGTCGGAGGCCGAAAGTGGCCTGATTCATTCAGTGCAGGGGGCGGACATGCTG
>SXXD01000151.1 GCA_005789685.1 Burkholderiales bacterium | reverse complement strand
TCACACGATGTTTGAAATGTTGGGCAATTGGAGCTTTGGTGATTATTTCAAACGAGACAGTTTGAAATGGGCCTTTGAATTGCTGACCCAAGTTTACAAATTACCAGCTGAAAAATTATGGGCCACGGTCTACATCGAAGATGACGAAGCCTACGACATTTGGACGAAAGAAATTGGCCTCCCGCCCGAGCGCGTCGTGCGGATTGGGGACAACAAAGGCGGACGCTACATGTCCGACAATTTCTGGATGATGGCCGACACCGGTCCTTGTGGTCCTTGCTCCGAAATTTTCTACGACCATGGCCCTGAAATTGCGGGCGGCCCGCCTGGCAGCCCCGAGCAAGACGGCGACCGCTACATTGAAATTTGGAACAACGTGTTTATGCAGTTTGACATGCAGCCAGATGGCAGCGTGAAGAATTTGCCTGCTCCTTGCGTTGACACGGGCATGGGCCTTGAGCGTTTAGCCGCCATTCTGCAGCACGTGCACAGCAACTACGAAATCGATATTTTTGATGCATTGATCAAAGCAGCAGCGCGAGAAACTGGCTGTGCCGATTTGCAAAACAAATCTTTGCGCGTCATTGCGGATCACATTCGAGCTACAGCTTTCTTGGTCAGTGATGGCGTGGTGCCCAGCAACGAAGGTCGCGGTTATGTTCAGCGACGCATTGTGCGCCGTGCCATTCGCCACGGTTACAAGCTGGGCCAAAAGACGCCGTTCTTTCACAAATTAATGCCTGACCTGGTCAAGCTGATGGGTGAAGCCTATCCCAGTTTAGCGTCTCAAGAAAAGCGCATTACCGATATTTTGAAAGCCGAAGAAGAGCGCTTTTATGAAACGCTTGAAGTGGGTATGCAAATCTTGGATGCAGCGCTTGATGGCGGCGCCAAAGTGTTGCCAGGCGAAGTGGCATTTAAATTGCACGATACCTACGGATTCCCCTTGGACTTGTCGGCTGACGTTTGCCGCGAGCGCGATTTAAGTGTCGATGAAGCTGGCTTTACAGCCGCTATGGAGCGACAAAAGGCGCAAGCCCGTGCGGCTGGTAAATTCAAAATGGACCGCGCCTTGGAGTACACCGGTGCAGGCAACACCTTCGTGGGTTACGACGACTTGCAAGCCACGGCCAAAGTGCTGGCGCTGTATGTCGATGGCGTATCTGCTTCAGAACTCAAAGCAGGTCAAAGCGGTGTGGTAGTTTTGGACACCACACCTTTTTACGCAGAGTCTGGCGGTCAAGTGGGTGATCAAGGTTTGTTGCAAACGGCTGGTGCCAAATTTGAAGTAGAAGACACTTTGAAAATCAAAGCCGATGTGTTTGGTCATCACGGCATGTTGCTTGAAGGCAGCCTGAAAGTGGGCGATGCCGTTCAAGCGCAGGTCAACACCGATTTGCGTGCAGCTACTGTGCGCAATCACTCTGCCACACACTTGATGCACAAAGCCTTGCGTGAAGTGCTGGGCGACCATGTGCAGCAAAAAGGCTCTTTGGTGAATGCCGAGCGCACGCGCTTTGACTTTGCACACAACGCCCCAGTGACAGACGAGCAAATTTTGGCCATTGAAGCTAAAGTTAACGAAGAAATTTGGGCCAATCCAGCTACGCAAGCGCGCGTGATGGACATTGAGTCTGCTCAGAAAACTGGCGCCATGATGTTGTTTGGTGAGAAGTATGGCGAGACCGTGCGTGTGCTCGATATCGGCTCAAGCCGCGAGCTGTGCGGTGGTGTTCACGTGCACCGCACGGGTGACATTGGTTTGTTCAAAGTGGTGGCTGAAAGCGGCGTGGCTGCTGGCGTACGACGCATCGAAGCTGTGACGGGTGGCAATGCCTTGGCTTATTTGCAGTCTTTGGAATCCACGGTGTCCAAAGCGGCTGGCAGCCTCAAAGCATCGCCTGCTGAATTGAACAGCCGCATTGCACAAGTCTTGGACCAAGTGAAATCCTTGGAAAAAGAAATGGCTGCGCTGAAGGGTAAGTTGGCCTCATCGCAAGGCGATGAATTGATGACGCAGGCAGCCGAAGTGAAGGGCGTCAAAGTGTTGGCCGCATTGCTGCCTGGCGCCGATGCCAAAACATTGCGCGACACCATGGACAAGTTGAAAGACAAACTGAAAACGGCTGTCGTTGTGTTGGCCGCGGTGGAGGGTGACAAAGTTCAATTGGCCGCAGGTGTTACATCCGATACGACTGGCAAAGTGAAAGCAGGCGAGTTGGTCAACTTTGTGGCTCAGCAAGTGGGTGGCAAAGGTGGTGGTAAGCCAGACATGGCCATGGCGGGTGGTACGGATGCCACACATCTGGATGCGGCCTTGGACAGTGTGCGGGCTTGGGTGACTAAGCGTTTGTAGTTTTGATCTTTAGGCACTCAATTGCCTTAAGCTTGCAAAGCTTCTCGATGAGCCGGTAACAGGATCTTTGAACGCTATTGTTTGTGCTAATAGCTGTAAAGGGGCACTGAATTCACCGAGATCATTGGCGTGATTCAACACCTTCGGATAAAACTGATCGTTAATCAATGGCAGCCCTAAGGAATTCATATGTACGCGCAATTGATGTCGTTGTCCTGTCAATGGTTTCAAAAGATATCTGGCAAGAGAGGTTGATTGAGTTTCGTTTTGATTGGCCGAGCCTGTGTCGATAACAAACTTCTCCACACAATCAATCCAAGTTTCACTGTTAAATTCTGAAGAATCTAGCTGCGCATGACTGGCAACTTCTCGCATCCTAAAAAACTGTGAGTCTTCCTCCATCATGCTTCGATGGACAAGTGGAAACTGCAGATTTAAATGGGATGTTCCCGGCGCTCCCGCAATGGCTACATAGGTTTTCTCAACATGCCGCAACCTGAACAACTCTTGATAAGCATTTCGATCCTGTTCGCGCACACTGAACACCACCAAGCCCGCAGTTTCGCGGTCGATTCGGTGCACTGGCGATAGTTCTGGCAAATTCAATTCCTGCTTTAGTTGCACCAACATGCTTTGCTGAACATAGCGGCCACCGGGTGTGACTGGCATAAAGTGAGGCTTGTCTGCCACCACCAAGTATTCATCTCGAAAAATGACGTTGGCCTTGAACGGCAATTCGGGTTCATTGTGAATGCTGCGATAGTAGTGAAGATGCGACTCTTTAAGCAGGCTATCTTGCGGTGCCACCACACGTCCTGCTGCATTCAGAATTTCCCCAGCTTCAAATCTCAGTTGCCATTCTTCTCTTGAAACAGCATTGAACTTGGCAGTTAAAAAATCAATCGCAGAAAGTGAGGTGTTGGCAGGAACGCCAACTGTGCTGGCCCCAACGCCCTCGATGACGGGCGGTTTAAACGCGTTTGAAGACGACATCCCACACACCATGCCCCAATTTCAAACCACGATTTTCAAACTTGGTGAGAGGGCGATAGTCTGGCTTGACGGCGTAGCCCCCCTGATCATTGGCCGCCGTGTTTTGCAGCAAAGGCTCTGCACTGAGCACTTCCAAAATTTGTACTGCATAGGGTTCCCAATCGGTGGCGCAATGAATGTAGGCGCCAGATTTGAGGCGAGCTGCCAATTTAGCGATTAAAGGTGTTTGAATAAGGCGACGTTTGTTGTGACGTGATTTGTGCCAAGGGTCGGGAAAGAAAATGTGCACCCCGTCCAATGACGCCAATGGCAGCATGTTGTCGATCACCTCTACAGCATCATGCTGCAAAATTCGAATGTTTTGAATGTCTTGCTCGCCAATGCGTTTGAGCAATGCGCCCACGCCGGGTTCATGCACTTCGCAGCACAAAAAGAAATCTTTAGGGCGAACGTTGGCAATGTGTGCAGTGGCCTCACCCATACCAAAACCAATTTCTAAAATGACTGGGCCGGCGGCTGCATCGTCTCCATTCAAACCAAAAGCTTTGGCCATGTTCAATGACTCTGGCACATAGGTCAATAAAAACTGGGGACCCCAAACTTCAAACGCTTTGGCTTGACCAGTGGTGGTGCGGCCCGCACGCTTCACAAAGCTTTTGATGTTTTTCGGAAAAGCGACCGAGGCGGGCGCTTGATTGGCAGAGTCTGAAGTCATGCAGCGATTTTAAGGGCTAGCGCGTAAGTACCTTTGTGCCCATTCCTTTGTCCAAGTGCTCAGAGCTAAATCAAGGTCAGCCGATTCGCTGACGGGCTGAGCAAGGGTGCTTAAACCCAAGGTGCTTGCCGCTGATTGCATGGCCAAAAAAACAGCCTGCGGCGAACTTAAATCCAAAGCTTTGGCGCCATTTTGCTTAGATAACTTGTCACCTTTAGGGCCTAATACCAATGCTGTGTGCATGTAATGGGGATGTTCAAAGCCCAGCGCCTCTTGAAGCAAGTACTGCCTTGCGGTGTTGTCCGTCAGGTCTTCGCCTCGCACCACATGCGTGATGCCTTGCGCGGCATCATCGACCACCACTGCCAATTGATAAGCCCACATACCATCCGCTCGCTTGAGAACAAAGTCGCCCACTTCTTCTTGAACATTTTGGCTTTGAGGACCCAATCGTCGATCGGTCCAATGAACTTCGGGGCTGCCACGCAACTCACTCCACTTCACCACATTGAAGCGCCAAGCTCTGGCGGGTTTGCCATGCAAGCCGTTTCTGCAAGTACCCGGATAGACCGCTGACTTGTGTCTTTCCAAACTCAAACCTAGATTTGCTTGCTGCTCTTCAATTTCTTTGCGCGTACACGCGCATGGGTATGCCAAGCCTTTTGCAATGAGTTGATGGAGAGCTTGTTCGTAAAATGAGTTGCGACGCGATTGGTAAATCACTTCGCTGTCTGAATGCAGCCCGCACAATGACAACTGATGGAGAATGCTGACAGCTGAATCGACCAGGCAGCGAGGGCCATCCACATCTTCCATGCGCACCCACCACTCGCCTTTCAATGCTCTTACATCCAGCCAGCTGGCAAGGGCTGCCACCAGCGAGCCTGCGTGCAGTTCACCCGTGGGTGAGGGCGCAAATCTTCCGCGAATCATTCCAATTTAAAGTGCATCAAGCGCCAGTTCCAAACCGGAAATGAACGCATCTTCAACGCGGTGGCCCAAGCACCAATCGCCGCACAAACCGATGCCTTGCTTTTTGCTTAGCATGTGTGTGGCACCCAAGGCTTGGAGCGTTTTGGCATAACGCCAGCGGTGCACTTCTGCGTGCGCGGGTGTGGCGCGAATGCCCGTGATTTCAGAAAAGGCCTTGAGTAACTTGGCTCGAACGCGATCGGGCGCATCTTCTAAATGCTCTTGGGACCAAGCTGCGCTGGCCTGCACGGTCCAGCGCTCGACCTGTTCGCGGCCTGGTTTGGACGATTCACGCGCTAACCAAGCCACGCGGTGATGCACGCTGCGTGCGGCATTCCACTGCGGACCCAGGGTGATGAGGCCTGGTTGTGCTGCATTCGGAAAGGCTACCATAAGGGTCCAGCAAGGGGCCACTTGTACCTTGCTCAAATCAGATGCGTTTTCCATTTTGATTTTGGAGGTGCGCAACAGGTCAATGGCCTGATCAGAAGGGATGGCCAATAAGACTTGGTCAAATCCGCTGAACACCGACTGAGCACCTTCGGGTTCTTCGCTGTGCAGTTGCCAGAGTTCGGGGTGCAATGTGTCGCGTTCAATTTGGAACACCTTCGATTCAAAGTGAATGGTATCGGTTTGCACCAAAGGCTGGGCCCAAGCTCTGACCAATGCGTTCATGCCAGGTGTGGCGACCCAATGCTTGTCATGTGTGTTGCGCGCAGCTTCTACCACGCGGCCCATAGCGTCCAATACACGAACGGCATTGGCGCTCCAAGGTTTGCAAATGTTGGGTGTGGTGGCCAAAGCTTGCGCAAAGCGCGAGTCACGCACTGTGAAATATTGCGCGCCATGATCGAAGCTGCCATAGTTGGATGAGCGGGTGGAAATCCGGCCACTGGCGCCTTTGCTTTTTTCGAAAACGGTGACCCGGTGGCCGGCTTGCATCAAGGTGCGAGCGCAGGCAATGCCCGCCATGCCAGCTCCAATGACCGCAAAATTTTGAACTGGTTTTGTCTGAGTGTTTGTTTTTGTCATGGGGCTACTCTACACGCGATGGTGGGGTTGGAGCAATGCTTGTTTGGTTCTGTCTTGATTCAACTGTAACAACCACCAACTTAATGCATGGCCGATGTTTTTGCCATGGGGATTTCGCCAAGCATATTCCACTTGGCTGATGCGCTGAACGCGACTGACTTTTTTGGCGACGAGGCGGCCAGAGTCCAAATAGGGTTTGGCCAAGCTTTCGGGCAAGAACCCGCCCCCCAAGCCTCTGAGTTGTGCCTCTAATTTGCTGGGCATGTCGGGCACCGTTAAAACGTCTTGGCCGCCTAACAAGCCTATGGTGACCCCTTCGCCGCGCGGCACAGAGTCTGCCACGGCCACGGCGCGGTGTTGCTGAATCATGGCGTCGCTAAGAGGCTCGGGCGCATTGGCCAAGGGGTGGTGCGGCGCCACGGCATAGACAAAACTGACTTGACCCAAGCTTTCATGCAAGAGTTCTGCGTGGCTGCCGGGCGTCATGAAAACACCCATGGCCAAGTCGGCTTGGCCTGATTTGAGAGCGGCCAAGGTGCCCGAAAGGGTTTCGTAGCGGATTCGCAGCCTTGTGGGAGGCTTCTGGGCCAGAAAGCCTTCGCACAATTCCATGACCACCGACCTAGAAATGATGCTGTCTACGGCCACCGTGAAAACAGACTCCCAACCTGTGGCCACACGCTTCACACGGTTGGCTAGCGCATCCACATCTTGAAGGAGGCGTTTGGCTTCCCTGAGCAATTCCTTGCCAGCTTCGGTGGGCTTGGCTTGTCGGCTGCTTCGGTCAAACAGCAGCACATCTAGAGCGTCTTCAATTTGCCGGATTCGGTAGGTGAGAGCGCTGGGTACCAAGCCGCGTTGCCTTGCGGCGGCCGCGAAACTGCCAGTTTCTTCAATGGCCAGCAGCATGCTTAGGGCATCGGGAGTTAGCAGGTCGCGGGAAAGAGTCAGCATTTTAAATTCAAATAATTTGAATGATAACATCAAATATTTAACAGTATGTTGAAACTATTGCAATTTAAAGTTCAGCCATCGAATCTTCAAACCTTTGAGGCACTCAATGATCCAAATTCGCCGTTCCGCTGAGCGTGGTTATGCCGACCATGGCTGGCTTAAATCCTTTCACAGTTTTTCATTTGCGGGCTATCACGACCCTGCCTTCATGGGCTGGGGCAACTTGCGTGTCATCAACGAAGACCGCATCGCACCCGGCACGGGCTTTGGCACCCATGGTCACAAGGACATGGAAATCATCAGTTATGTGTTGTCGGGCAATTTGGCCCACAAGGACAACATGGGTAACGTCAAGGGCATTCCCCCGGGCGATGTGCAGCGCATGAGCGCAGGCAAGGGCGTGATGCACAGCGAGTTCAATCATGCTGAGGGGCAGGCCACTCACTTCTTTCAAATATGGATTGAGCCCAATGTGCTGGGCATTGAGCCGGGCTATGAGCAAAAGACAGTGCCACAAACCAGCAAGCGCGGTGTCTTGAAGGTGGTGGCATCTCCCCAAGGCGAAGGTGATGCTGTGAAGATTTCTGCAGATGCCACTTTGTATGCAGGCTTGTTGGATGGCGCCGAGCGTGCTGCCATTGAATTGAACCCAGCACGCAAAGCTTATGTGCACCTCATTCGCGGTGAATTGCATGTGAATGGGCAAGCTTTGAAGGGTGGCGATGCCGCCCTGATTCAAGCTGAAACGAATCTTGAACTGACGCACGGCATCGATGCCGAGGTCTTGGTTTTTGACTTGGCTTCTCAATGATTGAGACGCTGTAATTTTTATTTCTTTAGGAGTTTCCTCATGGCTAAAACAGTCGTTATTTATCACTCAGGCTATGGCCACACACAACGTGTGGCTCAGTTTGTGGCTCAAGGCGCCAATGCGGCATTGATTGCAATTGATGCCGACGGCAACATAGCTGATGCCGATTGGGAAGCCTTGGATGCTGCTGACGCGATCATCTTTGGTTCACCCACTTACATGGGCATGGCCTCTTGGCAGTTCAAGAAATTTGCCGATGCATCCTCGAAGCGTTGGTTCACCTCGGCATGGAAAGACAAAGTGGCTGGCGGTTTCACCATTTCAGCCAGCCCCAGTGGCGACAAGTTGTCCACGCTTCAGTACTTCATTACGCTGGCCATGCAGCAAGCCATGATTTGGGTGGGCCAGCCGTCACTGAATGACGGTACCGTCAATCGCATTGGTTCCAACTCGGGTGTGATGGCGCAAGTAGGACCTACAAGCCCGGCGGAAGAAATTCCACAAGGGGACTTGGACACAGCCAAAGCTTATGGTGAGCGCGTGGCTGCAATGGCTGCTAAATTGCGCAGCTAATTTTTTGTGCAGTCTGCTTGGCTGCTGTGAATGAAATTTTGAAGCCCTTCAGTGGGCTTCAATACTTTTGGGCTTCAAGCTTTCTAGTTCGATGCCGACAGCTCTGCGCTCGTCGAATACGAAGCAACTGCCTTCGTAGTGCGCGCCGTCGGTTTCTTCAAAATATTTCAAGATGCCGCCCTCTAATTGGTAAGTGTGGGGTAGACCGTTTTGTTGCATGAAGATGGCTGCTTTTTCACAGCGAATGCCACCCGTACAAAAACTGATGATGGTTTTGTCTTGCAGTTCATTTTTGTGAGCCATGAGGGCAGCAGGAAATTCCGTGAACTTGCTTAAACGCCAATCAATGGCGCCCTTGAAAGTGCCTTCGTCTACCTCGTAGTCGTTGCGGGTGTCCAATATGACCACCGGCCGGCCGTTGTCGTCAAAACCCTGATCTAGCCAGCGTTTGGCTGTGGCAGGCGTGACCGCTGGCGCCCGACCTTCTGTGGGGCGAATGGTGGGGTGGTTCATGCGAATGATTTCGCCTTTTACCTTGACTAACATTTTTTTGAAGGGTGGCTCTTCAGACCAACTTTCTTTGGGCCTGATGTCTGAAAACCTAGGATCTGTGTGGAGTTCAGAAACAAAACCTCTGACAGCCTCGGCGGGGCCTGCCAAAAATAAATTAATACCCTCTGAGGCAAGCAAAATTGTGCCCTTTAGCTCGCGGCTCAAGCAAAGTTCTAGAAGCAAAATGCGCAGTTCTTCCGCGTCGGGCAGCGGGACGAACTTGTAGCTAGAAATATTCAGAAATTTGTTCACACCTCTATTGTAGAAACATCCAAAGCAGCTTCTACAATGGGTCTATGTTTGTCCATTTGCGCCTCCATTCCGAATTTTCCATCGTCGATTCCACCTGCCGCATTGACGATGTGGTGCAGGCTGCGGCAGAAGACCAGCAGCCAGCTTTGGCCATCACAGATCTAAGTAATTTGTTTGGGGCTATCAAGTTCTACAAGGAAACGCGCGGTAAAGGTGTTAAACCCATTTTGGGCGCTGAAATTTTTCTCGAAGGCTTGGGTGTTGATCCACATGCTTTGTCTAGGGTCATGGTGCTTGTTCAAAGTTCACAGGGCTATTTGAACCTGTCGGAATTGTTGGCGCGCGCGTGGACGCAAAACATGTTAAAGAACAATGCCGTGATCAAGCTGGCCTGGCTGCAAGAATTATCAGAAGGCTTGATTCTTTTGTCAGGCGCACAAGCTGGGCCTGTGGGTCAGGCTTTGATGCAGGGCGACACCTCGCGCGCTGCCGAAATTGCATTGCAACTGGCGTCTATTTTTACGCATCGTTTTTATTTGGAACTGCAGCGCGCAGGACGCCCCGAAGACAGTGCCCATGTGGTGGCAGCCGTCAAGTTGGCTTCTCGGTTGAGCTTGCCTGTGGTGGCTACGCACCCCGTTCAGTTTTTGACCGAAGACGATTACGAATCGCATGAAGCGCGGGTGTGTATTTCTGAGGGTGAAATTTTGGGCAATCAGCGCCGTGTTCGCAAGTTCACGCGCGATCAATATTTCAAGTCCACCGCCGAAATGCAAGCCTTGTTTGCAGATGTGCCCAGTGCCTTGTCTAACTCAGTTGAAATTGCCAAACGATGCAACTTGACTTTGGTTTTGGGCAAGCCACAGTTGCCCAATTACCCAACACCCCTCACCGATGGCAAGCCTATGCCTATCGAGGATTATTTCCGCTTGTTGTCGGTGGACGGTTTGGAAGAGCGGCTGGTGCATTTGTACCCTGATGCCACAAAGCGTGAGATTGAGCGCTCTCGCTACGCCGAGCGTTTGGAATTTGAGATCAACACCATCTTGAACATGGGCTTCCCTGGTTATTTCTTGATCGTGGGTGACTTTATCAATTGGGCTAAGAAAAATGGCTGCCCGGTGGGCCCAGGCCGGGGTTCCGGTGCCGGTTCCTTGGTGGCCTATTCTTTGAAAATTACCGATCTCGATCCGCTCCAATACAACTTGCTGTTTGAGCGTTTCTTGAACCCTGAGCGGGTGTCTATGCCCGACTTTGACATTGATTTTTGCCAAGCCAATCGCGATCGCGTGATTGACTACGTCAAAGACAAATACGGCCGCGATGCCGTCAGTCAAATAGTCACCTTTGGCACCATGGCTGCGCGAGCCGCCATACGTGACGTGGGCCGTGTACTTGATATGAGTTACATGTTCTGCGACGGCATTAGCAAGCTCATTCCCAACAAGCCAGGCCAGCACATCACCATCGATGGCGCTATCAAGGCTGAGCCTATTTTGGCCGAGCGCTTAGACAAAGAAGACGATGTTAAAACCTTGTTGGCGCTGGCGCAAAAACTGGAGGGCATGACCCGCAACGTGGGTATGCACGCTGGCGGTGTGCTCATTGCGCCTGGCAAGCTCACAGACTTTTGTCCTTTGTACCAACAGCCAGGTAGTACTTCGGCAGTCAGTCAGTATGACAAAGACGATGTAGAAGCCATTGGCTTGGTGAAGTTTGACTTCTTGGGCTTGGCCACTTTGACCATTTTGGAGTTGGCACGCGACATGATTGTGAAGCGTCACAAAGGCCAAGAAAATTTTGCGTTTGAGAATATTCAGCTTGATGATGCTGCCACCTACAAGCTGTTTGCCGATGGTCGCACTGAGTCTGTGTTTCAGTTTGAAAGTCGTGGCATGCAGGGCATGCTCAAAGATGCACGGCCTTCACGCTTGGAAGACTTGATTGCTTTAAACGCCCTGTACCGTCCTGGCCCCATGGATTTGATTCCAAG
>SXXD01000150.1 GCA_005789685.1 Burkholderiales bacterium | reverse complement strand
ACCTACGTTGACGACCCCTGCGATGTGGCCATGGCCGTGAAGGTGGCGGACAACGCAAAAACTCAAAAATACAGCCCCTGCAATGCCAGCGAAGGCTTGCTGGTGGCGCAGGGCGTGGCCGCAGAATTTTTGCCACTCATTGGCAAAATTTATGCAGAAAAAGGCGTTGAAATGCGTTGCTGCCCCAAGGCCAAAGTGATTTTGTCGCAGGTGGCCGGTGCCAAGTTGCTGGATGCCACTGAGCAAGATTGGTTTGAGGAATATCTGGCACCCATCATCAGCATCAAAGTGGTGGCGGGCTTGGACCAAGCCATTGCGCACATCAACCATTACTCAAGCCACCACACCGATGCCATTCTCACGCGCAACCACATGCATGCGCAGCGCTTCTTGCGTGAGGTCGATTCTGCCAGCGTGATGGTCAATGCCAGCACCCGATTTGCAGATGGCTTTGAGTTTGGTTTAGGTGCAGAAATTGGCATCTCTACCGATAAGTTTCATGCCCGTGGACCCGTCGGTATTGAAGGACTCACTTCGCTCAAGTACGTCGTACTCGGTGACGGTGAAGTTAGAAATTAAAAAGTAAAAGGCTCCTATGGTTCCGCATTTAGTCACGGCCTTGAATGGCCCCATCAACGAACTTGAACAACGGGTTCTTGATTCCATGCCCGCCATTGAACGCTGGTTCAGACTGGAGTGGATGGAGCACACGCCCCCTATTTACACCTCGGTGGACATTCGCAATGCGGGTTTCAAGTTGGCTCCGGTCGATACCAATTTGTTTCCCGGTGGCTGGAACAATTTGTCAACAGAGATGTTGCCTTTGGCCGTGCAAGCGGCGCAGGCGGCCATTGAAAAAATCTGCCCCGAAGCCAAGAACCTGCTCATCATTCCTGAGAACCACACACGCAACACCTTTTATTTGAGCAATGTGGTTCAGTTGCAGCGCATCTTTCACATGGCGGGTCTCAATGTGCGTATTGGCTCCATCAATCCAGAAATCAAAGAAGCCACACTCATTGACTTACCCGGTGGCGAGCAAGTCACCTTAGAGCCTGTCATTCGCACCAAGCACCGCCTGGGTTTGAAAGACTTTGACCCCTGCACCATTTTGCTGAACAACGATTTGTCGGCTGGCGCGCCCGGTATTTTGGAAGAGTTGCATGAGCAGCACTTGTTGCCGCCATTGCACGCAGGTTGGAGTGTGCGCCGCAAAACTGTGCATTTTCAGAGCTATGAAGAAGTGGCCAAACGCTTTGGCAAATTGTTGGGCATTGACCCCTGGCTCATCAACCCCATGTTCAGCCAGTGCGGTGATGTCAATTTTTCAGAAGGCCTGGGCATTGAAGCCCTGCGCAGCAATGTCGACTCGCTCTTGACCAAAATCAAGCGCAAGTACAAAGAGTACGGCATCAACGAAAAACCGTTTGTGGTTGTCAAAGCCGACAACGGCACCTACGGCATGGGCATCATGACAGTGCGCGATGTATCGGACCTTGATCAGCTGAACCGCAAAACACGCAACAAAATGAGCGTGATCAAAGATGGCCAAGTGGTCAGCGACGTCATCATTCAAGAAGGCGTACTGACCAATGAGCGCATGAACGATGCCGTGGCCGAGCCTGTGGTTTACATGATGGACCGTTATGTGGTGGGCGGCTTCTACCGAGTCCATGCAGAGCGCGGTGTTGACGAAAACTTGAACGCGCCGGGCGCCAGTTTTGTACCCTTGGCTTTTGCCGAAACCCTCCACCTGCCTCAGCCGGGTATGAAGCCCGGGGCCAGCGTGCCCAATCGCTTCTACATGTATGGCGTGATTGGCCGTTTGGCCATGTTGGCGGCCAGTTACGAGCTGGAATCGACCGACCCCGAAGCTGAAGTTTACGACTAAAGTATTCGAAATTGAGCCGCAGTTGCTGCGGTGCAACATTTCCAGACAGCGCTGTCTTTTAGACGCTGGCCCCCATGGCTAAGATCATCAAAGAGGCGCAGAATCGCGGTCAATTTGAATAAAAGTCCAGACTTGATACTGGGCTGATTTTTGTGTCTTCTAGCAAATCTTCTTTAACGGCCCTGACTGTAGGCGCCATCGGTGTGGTCTACGGCGACATCGGTACCAGTGTGTTGTATGCCATGAAAGAGGTCTTCGGATCTGGGCATGTCGAATTCACAACAGAAAACATTTACGGTATTTTGTCCATCTTCTTTTGGACGCTCACCACCATCATTTCGCTGAAGTATGTCAGCCTTGTGCTTCGGGCCGACAACCACGGCGAGGGCGGTTTGGTGGCCATGTTGGCACTGGCCTCTCAGTCCGTCAAAGACCAACCTCGTTTGCGCAAAGTTTTGCTGATGCTGGGTATTTTCGGCACGTGTCTGTTTTATGGCGATGGTGTGATCACACCGGCCATTTCGGTGCTTTCCGCGGTCGAGGGTTTGGAGATCATTTCTCCCAACTTTAAAAAGGCCGTCATTCCCCTAACCTTATTGATTTTGTTTGCCTTGTTTGCGGTACAAAAGCGAGGCACAGCAGGCATTGGCAAATTCTTCGGCCCTGTTACGCTAGTTTGGTTTGGAGTCATTGCCATTTTGGGCGTTTATCACATCTCGGCTCACCCAGAAATTTTGTGGGCCATCAGCCCGCATTATGCGGTGATGTTCATGTGGGAGAACCCAGGCACCACCTTCATCATTTTGGGAGCCGTGGTCTTGTGTGTGACCGGCGGCGAGGCGCTCTATGCTGACATGGGTCACTTCGGTAAGCAACCCATCCGATTGGCTTGGTTCACCACCGTCATGCCTGCCTTGACTTTGAATTATTTTGGTCAGGGTGCGTTGTTGTTGTCCAACCCCGAGGCCGTCAAAAATCCTTTTTACATGATGGCCCCTGATTGGGCCTTGATTCCATTGGTGTGCCTTGCCACCATGGCCACGGTCATTGCTTCTCAAGCCTTGATCACGGGCGCGTTCAGTGTCACCAAGCAAGTGATTCAGTTAGGTTATTTGCCCCGCCTGCAAGTGCTTCACACCAGCGTGAAGGAACTGGGTCAAATCTACATCCCCTTGGTGAATTGGGGTTTGTTTGTTCTGATTGTGCTGGCCGTGGCTTTGTTCAAATCTTCGAGCAATTTGGCTGCAGCTTATGGCATTGCGGTGTGTACCGACATGTTGATCACCACCATTCTGACCTTCTTTGTGATTCGCTACAGCTGGAAATTGCCGCTGTCACTTTGCATCGGCGCAACCGGATTTTTCTTTGTGGTGGACTTTGCATTTTGGGCCTCTAACCTCATGAAGCTTTTTGAAGGTGGCTGGTTCCCATTGGTCATTGCCAGCGGCATTTTCTTGCTGATGGTCACTTGGAGTGATGGTCGTCGTTTGTTGAATGAATCGAGGAAGGCTGACGGGTTCAGCTTGGTCGATTTCTTAGAAGCCATTTTTGTGGCACCACCGGCTCGCGTGGAGGGCACGGCTGTATTCTTGACGGCCGAAATTGGGAGCGTACCCAACGCACTTTTGCACAACCTCAAGCACAACAAAGTGTTGCACCGACAAAACTTGTTTGTCACGGTTCAAAATCACGAAGTACCCTGGATCGGTTTGAATAAGCGAATAGAAATTGAGCCTTTGCGCCACGACTGCTGGCAAGTGATCGTCAACTATGGCTTTAAAAATGATCCTGATTTACCAAAGGCCTTGGAGCAGTTAAAAGTTCATGGCGCTGACCTTGATCCAATGGCTACCAGTTATTTCTTGTCGCGTGACATTGTCATTCCAACCATCGGTGGCGGCATGGCTGCATGGCGTGAGAAGCTGTTTGCTCAGATGCACTTGAACGCCAGTGCCGCAGCTGAATTCTTGAAGCTGCCGAACAACTCGGTGGTGGAGCTGGGCTCGAAGATTGAAATTTGAAGGTGCAAGCCTTCCAATTTCTAGCTGCTCATTTGCGACTCATCGCCTCGCCCATTTGAAGTGGGCGAGTGCTGATCCAATCGGCAGGGAACTGAAGGCTGTTTTCTGGAAACAGCATCACCACGGTAGAGCCCAATAAAAATCGGCCCATCTCTTCGCCTTTTTGCAAGCGAACATCTTGTGACGCATATTGCCATTCACGCACGGTACCCGGGCGAGGCGGATTCACTTGACCATGCCATACCGTAGCCATGCTGCCCACAATGGTGGCGCCAACCAGCACCAAAACCAAGGGGCCTTTTTCGGTCACAAACTCGCACACCACACGTTCGTTGCGCGCAAACAAACCTGGCACACCGCGCGCCGTGGTGGGGTTCACAGAAAACAAATCACCCGGTACATGAATCATGCGCAGCAACTTGCCTGCAATCGGCATGTGAATGCGGTGGT
>SXXD01000022.1 GCA_005789685.1 Burkholderiales bacterium | reverse complement strand
TTGCGTTCGTTTCAAGGCGTGATATTGCGGCCTGAGGTGGGTGGCCGAGTCAGTCAGGTGCTGTTCAAGGACGGACAAAAAGTTAAAAAGGGACAGATCTTGGTCCAATTTGACGATCAATTGCCGGCTGCGCAAGTGGCTCAGTCCAAAGCTGAGTTGTCCATTGCGCAAGCTAACCACACGCGCAACCAAGAACTTGTCGCGCAAAACTTCATCAGCAAACGTTCTTTGGATGAATCCGATGCAGCGCTTCAAGTTGCACAAGCCAAATTGGCATTGGCACAAGCCACCTTGCAGCGATTGAAAGTGCTTGCTCCATTCGATGGCACTGCGGGCTTTCGCCAAATTAACGTGGGTGATTATTTGAAAGACGGCGCTGACATGGTCAACGTTGAGGACATCGAAGCTGTTTTGCTTGATTTCCGTTTGCCAGAGCGTTTTCAATCCAAAGTTAAAACTGGGCAAAAAGCGCAAGTGACCATGGACGCTTTGCCCGGCCGTAAATTCACGGCCGTCATACAAGCCATCGATCCCTTGATTGATGCCAATGGCCGTTCTGTGGGTGTGCGTGGTTGTATCGACAACCGACAAATGCAATTGCGCCCGGGTATGTTTGCGCGTGTCAATGCGGTGTTTGGTGAGCGTGATGACGCTATGGTCGTACCCGAAGAAGCCATCGTGCCGCAAGGCGGTCGTTCAACGGTGGTACGTGTCGTTCCTGGACCCAATAAAGATGAACTGATTTCTGAAAGAGTCACCGTCAAGATTGGCATTCGCCAACTTGGGCGTGTCGAGATTTTAGAAGGCTTGTCGATGGGCGATTCTGTGGTTGTAGCAGGGCAGCAGCGCTTGCAAAAAGAAGGCACTGTTGTCCGCGTGCTGGACGCTTCTAAAGCACAAGGCGGAGGTGCTAACAATGCGACAGGTGCAAGGCCTGAAGCCGCAAGCAATGCCCCCAAACCTGCTGATAAGTCAGGTCCTAAGGGTGGTAACCCAGCACAAGCCAGGGGCGGTAATGCACAAGCTGTTTCCGGCGAGAATCCATGCACGCGAGGTCTGAATGCAACTCGCTGAAACAGCCATTCGCAGGCCGGTCTTTGCGACCGTTTTATCGCTGCTCATTCTCCTGATTGGCGCGGTCAGCTTCAACCGCCTTTCTTTGCGTGAGTATCCCAAGATTGACGAACCCACTGTCACGGTCAGTGTGAAATACCCTGGCGCATCGGCCGAGGTGATTGAGTCGCAAGTGACCAAGCCTTTGGAAGATTCCATTGCCGGCATTGATGCTGTCGATGTCATCACTTCCATCAGCCGTGCTGATCAGTCGCAAATCACGGTTCGTTTTCGCTTAGAAAAAGACGCCGACACAGCTGCGGCAGAAGTTCGCGACAGAACCTCTCGAATTCGCGGCCGTTTGCCACAAGCCATTGAAGAACCCGTCATTGCCAAGGTGGAGGCAGATGCTTTCCCCGTCATTTGGTTGGCCTTCTCCAGTGAGACTTTGTCGCCGCTTCAAATCAGCGATTTGATCAATCGAGTTGTGAAGCCACGCTTGCAAACCGTAACCGGTGTTGCCGATGTTCGTATTTTTGGTGAGCGCAAATATGCCATGCGCGTTTGGTTGGATGCTGAACGCATGGCGGCTTACCGCCTGACCTCCCAGGATGTTGAAGACGCCATTCGCCGCAGTAACCTAGAGTTGCCAGCAGGACGCATTGAATCACAACTGCGTGAGTTCAGTGTCACATCGCAAACAGACCTGATCAGAGCTGGCCAATTTGGTGACATCACCATTCGCAACGTGAACGGCTTCCCTATCAAGATTCGAGACGTGGCCAAAGTCGAGGAGGCTGCTGCGGATGACCGCAGTCGAGTTCGTTTGAATGGCATAACTGCTATTTCTGCAGGGGTGATTCGGCAAGCCACAGCCAACCCCTTGGAATTGTCCAAAGGCGTTCGAGAAATGATGCCCAAGCTTCAGCAGGATTTGCCGAGAGACGTTCTGATCAGTGTGGCCAACGACAACTCTGTGTTCATTGATAAATCCATTAAGAGCGTTTTTAAAACCATTCTGGAAGCTGTCGTTTTGGTAGCGCTTGTCATTTTTGTTTTCCTGCGAACTTTCCGTGCCTCCATCATTCCCATCATTACCATTCCTGTTAGTTTGGTTGGCACATTCGCCATGATGGCACTTGCTGGATTCACCATCAATACATTGACCTTGCTGGCCTTGGTTTTGGCCATTGGTTTGGTGGTGGACGATGCCATCGTGATGTTAGAGAACATTTACCGTTACATTGAAGAGGGTCTCGATCCGTTTTCTGCAGCCATCAAGGGGGCTAGAGAAATTGGCTTTGCCATTGTGGCCATGTCGCTCACTTTGGCAGCCGTGTTTGCACCTTTGGCTTTCACGCCAGGACGAACGGGTAAATTGTTCAGTGAATTTGCCTTGGCCTTGGCTGGCGCAGTGCTGGTTTCTTGCTTGGTGGCGCTCACCCTTTCGCCCATGATGAGTTCTTTGCTGTTGAGACACAACCCCAATCCGAATTTCTTTGACAGGTTCATGGAAAAAATCCTAACCGGTTTGTCAAATGGCTATGCGAAGTTGCTCACCCTGGTGTTGAGAAAAGCGCGCTGGCTCGTGGTCTTGATCATGGCCTCTTGCGGCGTTGGCATTGTGTTAGTTTATCCCACCATGAAACAAGAACTCTCGCCCTTGGAAGATCGTGGCATCATTTTGGCAACAGTGACAGCGCCCGATGGTTCCACCTTGGACTTCACAGATAAATATGCCAAGGCTCTCGAAAAAATTGGCGCTGCTTATCCAGAATTCGATCGAATT
Source organism: Burkholderiales bacterium (assembly GCA_005789685.1). Lineage (GTDB taxonomy): Bacteria > Pseudomonadota > Gammaproteobacteria > Burkholderiales > Burkholderiaceae_C > Limnohabitans_A. Next base: position 6,906 of record SXXD01000022.1, on the reverse strand, counting down.
TTTGCCAACCTAGGCAACCCAACTGTTGCTCAAGGCAGTGTGATCTACCGAGCCGTTGACTGGGATGAGCGCAAGCGCACAACCCTCGAAATTGCGCGTGAAATGCAAGGTAAATTCAACGGCATTGCGGGCGTCAATGCCTTTCCCATCACGCCGCCATCCTTAGGCCAAGGTTTCCGTGAGCGTCCTGTCAATTTCGTCATTCAAACGTCTGACAGTTATCAGAACTTGAATGCAGTGACGCGTCAGATGTTGGACGAAATTGCCAAGAATCCAGGCTTCATTGCGCCTGACGTCGACTTGCGTTTGAACAAGCCAGAACTTCGCATTGACGTCGATCGAATCAAAGCCACAGAATTGGGTGTCAGCGTGGATGTGGTTGCACGGGCCATTGAAACCATGTTGGGCGGCCGTGTCGTCACACGTTACAAACGCGATGCAGAGCAATACGATGTCATTGTGCAAACCCAAATGAGTGGCCGTAACACACCGGATGACGTTGACAACATTTACGTCCGTGGCCGAAATGACACGGTGATTCCTCTGAGTGCCTTGGTCAAAGTTCGCGAGAGCGTTTCGCCCCGCGAATTGAATCACTTTGGGCAGCGCCGATCGGTCTCGATCACAGCCAACTTAGCGCCCGACTATGCACTGGGCGACGCGCTGACATTCTTAGACAAAACAGCTGCAGGCATTTTAAAGACGGGTTACACCACAGAACTGAATGGTACGTCGCGTGAATTTAGAAATTCACAAGGCGCATTGATCGTTGTATTTGTGTTGGCTTTGTTCTTTATCTTTTTGGTGTTGGCTGCTCAATTTGAAAGCTTCATTGACCCCTTGGTCATCATGTTGTCGGTACCCTTGTCCATGTTTGGTGCCCTCATGACGCTGAAGTTGACAGGGGGTACGCTCAATGTGTATTCCCAAATTGGCTTGATCACATTGGTTGGCTTGATCACCAAGCACGGCATTTTGATTGTAGAGTTTACAAATCAGTTGCGAGCGCAGGGCGTCGAAACCTTCGATGCCATTGTGAAAGCGTCAGGCCAACGCTTGCGCCCCATTTTGATGACCACTGGTGCCATGGTATTGGGTGCGCTGCCATTGGCGCTTTCCACAGGCGCAGGCTCTGAAAGCCGTATTCAAATTGGTTGGGTCATTGTGGGCGGTATGAGTTTCGGAACGCTGCTAACGGTCTTTGTGGTGCCCACCATGTACTCGCTGTTTGCGCGCAAAAAAATTCCTGGGGCCAACAAGGCCGATGTGCTGGACCAATCTGCAAGTTCAGTGCATCAGCACTGACACTGCTGTTTAAAGCACCAACACGTCCACCCAGTCACCTAGCTGGGCTGTGCCTTGTTGGTGCGATAAAACAATCAAACCATTGGCTTGCACCATAGAGCTCAATACACCGGAGCCTTGATTGCCGGTGGTGATGACTTGAAGTTCACCTTGCGCATTGCGAGAAACAATGCCGCGTTGGTATTCTGTTCTGCCTGGTTTTTTGCGCAACACTTCCTGCGTTCTGGCCCTGAGCATTGGCAAGGGCGTGGCCGTGCTGCCCATCATTTTCAGTAAGGCTGGTTTGACAAAAGCCAAAAATGTGACCATGACCGCGACAGGATTGCCTGGAAGTCCAAACAAAACGGCTGAGCGCTGACCTTTTTGAATTCGGCCGACGGCCATCGGACGGCCGGGACGCATGGCGATTTTCCAAAACACCACATCGCCCAACTTCTTCATCATGGCCTTGGTGAAATCGGCTTCGCCCACACTCACACCACCGCTGGTGATGATGGCATCGGCTTGCTCTGCGGCCTTGTTAAAGGCTTGCTCTAACAATTCAGGAATGTCTTTGACTACGCCCATGTCCATCATCTCGCAGCCCAATGCTTGAAGCATGCCATGCACCGTGTAGCGGTTGCTGTCATACACAGCGCCTTCGCGGGGCGCTTCACCCAGACTCAATATTTCATCGCCCGTTGAGAAATAAGCTACCCGCAAGCGACGCACCACCAAAACATTGGGAACCCCCAAGCTGGCCAGCAGTCCTGCTGCTGCAGGCGTAATCGAGGCACCCTTGAGAAGGGCGGGTTGCCCCTGCATGATGTCTTCGCCACACAAGCGGCGGTTGTCTCCTGCCTTGAGCAGACCAGCAGGAATTTCAATGGCTTCGCTTGCCGTGATGTGGCAAAGCTCTTGCGGCACCACCGTGTTCAGTCCTTCGGGCATGATGGCGCCCGTCATGATCTTCACGCATTCGCCCGCGTTGACAGCACCTGCCCATGCTTTTCCCGCGAGAGCGGTGCCCACCACTTTCAGCGATAAGCTTTGCGTGTCACGCAATTGGGCGCCATCAAAGGCAAAGCCATCCATGGCGGAGTTGTCGTGCGGTGGCACATTGATGGGGCTGATCACGTCTTGCGCAGTGACTCTGCCCAGTGCTGCGAAAATATCGACTGATTCTGATTCGTGCACTGGCGTCACCAAGTGATCCAGAAAATTCAAGACCTCGTTGGCCTGAAGTGCCTGCGGGTCATAAGCTTCAAGTTGTGCGGCAATGTCAGCCAGTGACGGTGGGTGTGTCATGTGGTTTTTTCGAGGCGGTGCAATTCTTCGAGGGTATTGGCATTGAAGAAGGCACGAGGGTCGACATCGGGTGTGTCAAACGGCACCAACACGGTTTTATGAAGGGCCGTCCAAGCATCAATTTTGCGGCCACCCGACTGCATGAACTTGACCAAACTTTCTAACAAGTTCACCCGCATCAAACAAAAGACGGGTTGCGCTCGCACCGTACCGTCTTCTTCTCTGGCGGCGGCCACTGTGATATCAGCTTCTTCAGAAATTAAAGTGTCCAACAAACGCTGCGCTAAATTGAAAGGAAACAAGGGACTGTCGCAAGGCACGGTTAGCAACAAGTCTGTTTCACAGCGTTCAAGGCCTGTTAAAAATCCGGCAAGGGGGCCCGCAAAACCATCGGTGCTGTCGGGCCATACTTGCACCCCAAAAGATTCGTAGGCCGACAAGTTTCGGTTGGCCACCACCATGATCTGGGACAAGGGCTCAGACGTTTGCATTTGCAGTCGCATGAGTGTGTGAAGGGTGAGTGGAGTGCCATTGAAACTTTGCAAACCTTTGTCAATGCCGCCCATGCGCGCACCTCGACCTCCGGCCAAAATCAAGCCTGTCATGCTCAGATCGTTCATGTGTGAGTATTGTTCCGTGGATGTCTATTGAATGAGATTAGCCGCCGATGTAGCTCATCTCAACCTTGCGTTTGGCGCCAATTGGCGCTGAACTGTTTTCCAATGCAGGCTCTGAGACTCGAAGTTCAGAATACCGGTCATCTCGTTGCGACCAAATGGCCGCAATGGCCTGCGTGAGGGCGCTTTGATCCAACTCGCTTCGCACCAAAGGTTTGAGGTCGTAGCCTTGCGAGGCAAACAAACACAAATAGAGTTGTCCTTCGGTGGTCAAGCGCGCGCGGTTGCAATCGCTGCAAAAGGCTTTGGTCACACTGCTGATGAACCCAATTTCGCCCAAGCTCTGATCGTGAACGCCTTGTTCATTCAGATAACCCCAACGCTCTGCTGTTTCGCCGGCCTGGCTGGCTTGAAGCGGTGTCAATGCCATCTCGGTTTGCAGCAACTGCAAAATGTCCGCACTGGGCATCACTTCATTCATGCGCCAGCCATTGGTGGCACCCACATCCATGTACTCAATGAACCGAAGTGCAATGCCTTTGCCTTTGAAATACCGCGCCATGGGTAATACTTCTTGTTCATTGGTGCTTCGCTTCACCACCATGTTGACTTTGATGGGGCCTAAGCCAGCAGCCTGTGCGGCTTGAATACCCTCTAGAACATCGCTGACCGGAAAGTCAACGTCGTTCATTTGTTTGAACACTTTGTCATCCAGGCCATCCAAACTGACTGTCACGCGTTTTAAGCCCGCACTTTTCAGAGCCTGGGCTTTTCGTGCCAAAAGGGAGCCGTTGGTTGTGAGGGTGATGTCCAAGTCTTGACCGGCCAAAGTTTTCAAGGCCGCCAACTGAGCAATGAGGACTTCTAGATTTTTTCGCAGCAGGGGCTCGCCGCCCGTCAGTCGAAGTTTTTCAACACCCAATTCAATGAAGCTTTGGGCCGTGCGCGTAATTTCTTCGAAGCTGAGCAGCGCACTGTGTGGCAAATAGACATAGTCGTTATTAAAGATCTCTTTGGGCATGCAGTAGCTGCAACGGAAATTGCAACGGTCTGTGACGCTGATGCGCAAATCGCGCAAAGGACGCTTTCTTTGATCAAGCAGTTGCTGCCCTGGCGCCCAAGCCTGAGCTTGTGAAGGCTCAGGAATAGGCAGATTCCCTAGGGGCTGACTGAGGATGGGAATAACGCGTTCAGACACAACGTGCGCCGTCTACTTCAATGCAAACACCACTGATGAAGGAGCCTTCGTCGCTGGCCAAATACAAGGCGGCATTGGCCACATCCAAGGCTGTCGAAAAACGCCCCAGCGGTATAGAGGCCATGAACTTGGCACGCCTGGCATCGTCCACCGGGCCACCTGCGAATTCTGCCGACAAGCCAGTGTCTGGGTTGAACACAGGGTTGATGCAGTTCACACGGATGTTGTCGGGGCCGAGTTCGGCCGCCAAAGATTTGCTGGTGGTAATGACAGCGCCTTTAGAGCCGTTGTACCAAGTCAGGCCGGGGCGTGGCCGAATACCAGCCGTCGACGCAATGTTAATGAAGGCACCACCGCCATTTTTTCGAAACTCTGGCACGGCGTGAACAGTGGATAAATAAATACTTTTCATGTTGACCGCATAGCACCGGTCAAACTCATCTTCGCTGACTTCCAGCGCAGGGCGATTGCGGTGTGTCCACCCAGCGTTATTGATCATCACATCCAAATGACCCCACAATTTCACAGCTTCGTGCACCAAAGCTTTGACATCGTCTGAGCGTGTGACGTCTGCGACAAAGAAGGCCGCAGTGCCGCCTGCTGCTTGAATTTCTTGAACCACTTTTTGGCCTGCAGTGGCTTGAATGTCATTCACCAAAACCTTGGCGCCATGCGCTGCGAAATGTTTGGCAATGCCTTCGCCAATACCGCCACCGGAACCCGTCACGATGACCACTTTTTGATTGATGTTCATTTGAAATCCTAAAAATGAAATGTCTGCAATGACAACTCAGTGCACAAGAAACTTAGCCGTGGTGAATGGCTACTGTTTTCAAGGTGGTGAAACCATACAGCGCTTCAAAACCTTTTTCACGGCCATGCCCAGAAGACTTCACGCCGCCAAAGGGTAACTCAACACCGCCGCCTGCGCCGTAGTTGTTGATAAACACTTGACCGCTTCGAAGACGTTTGGCGATTCGGAATTGTCGACCGCCATCTCGCGTCCATACACCCGCCACCAACCCAAAAGAGGTGGCGTTGGCAAGCTGCACGGCCTGATCTTCTCCTTCAAAACGCATGGCTGACAGCACAGGGCCAAACACTTCTTCTTGGGCGACCCTGTGGTCGACAGGAACGTCGCGCAATAAAACGGGCGCTTGGTAGAAGCCAGACTCTGGCGCATCCGAAACGACCATGCCTTGCGCGACTGTGGCTATGCCGGCAGCTTGAGCATCTGCCAAGAAGCCCTGAACGCGTTGCTTTTGCGAGGCTCGAATGAGGGGGCCTAAATTCAAATCGGCCTTGGCAGGGCCTACACGCAATTTAGAAAATGCTTGACCCAGTCTTGCCAGCAAGGGCTCGTAAATGCTTTGCTCAATCAAGACGCGAGAGCCTGCACTGCAAGTCTGTCCCGCGTTTTGAACGATGGCATTGATGACCACAGGTATGGCTACATCCAAGTCGGCATCGGCAAAAATAATTTGTGGGCTTTTGCCGCCCAACTCGAGCGTGACAGGGCAGTGTCTTGCGGCGGCCGCTTGTTGAATCAAAGTGCCCACTGTGGGGCTGCCCGTGAAGCTGATGTGATCGATGCCTGGATGTTTGGCCAGAGCATCTCCTACTTCATGGCCGTAGCCTGTGACGATGTTGATGGCGCCTGCGGGGAAGCCGACTTCGGCTGCCAATTGCGCCACGCGAATTAAGCTTAAGCAGGCATCTTCAGCCGGTTTGACAACACAGACATTACCGGCCGCCAATGCGCCGCCCACGCACCGGCCAAAAATTTGCATGGGGTAATTCCACGGAACGATGTGCCCTGTCACGCCGTGGGGCTCGCGCCATGTGAGAACGCTGTAACCATTTTGATAAGGAATGGTTTCGCCATGAAACTTATCGCAAGCACCGGCGTAAAACTCAAAGTAACGAACCAAGGCACGGGCGTCGGCCATGGCTTGTTGTGTGGGCTTGCCGCAGTCGCGTTGCTCAAGTTGTATCAGCTCGTCTGCGTGCTCAGCTACTTTGCGTGAAAGGGCCATGAGCAAACGACCGCGCTCAGCGGCATTGATTTTGGCCCAAGGTCCTTCAAAGCATTGCCTAGAAGACTGCACAGCTTGGTCAATGTCAGATGCCGAGCTGCGTTGAAGGTGATCAAAAACTTGGCCATCAGAAGGGTCAAGCATGGGGATGGTTTGCCCCGTCTGGCTGGCCACCGATTGGTTGTGAATGAAGTTGAGTTGCATAGGTGTATTTTGCGCGTAAAAAAGCCCGATCATGTTGCCATGAACGGGCTTTGTTTTGGAGGGCTTATTTAGCCGTGGAATTGCATCATCAAAGGCACGATCAGCAGAGCCACAATGTTGATGATCTTGATCAATGGGTTGATGGCTGGACCAGCTGTGTCTTTGTAGGGGTCGCCCACGGTGTCACCGGTCACAGCGGCTTTGTGAGCCTCAGAGCCTTTGCCGCCGTGATGGCCGTCTTCGATGTACTTCTTGGCGT
>SXXD01000149.1 GCA_005789685.1 Burkholderiales bacterium | reverse complement strand
TGCAAGTTCAGATTTATTTATTTTCCCTAGTCAAACTGAAACCTTTGGCAATGTGACTTTAGAAGCACTTGCAAGTGGTATCCCTGTTTTGGCATTTGATTGCGCAGCTGCCAGAGATTGGGTGCAAACGGGCGTCAATGGATGGTTGATTGCAGAAAATAATCCTGAAGGCTTTGCAGCCCAAGCAGTCACTGTTTTTAAAAGCAAAGACTTGCTAGACCAAATTACACAAAGTACCAGAAAGCAGGTGGTGCACTTAGACTGGGATCAAATTGCAGAGCAAGTTGAATCTGTTTTTTGGGATGCCATTCGCATCAGGTAAACCATGCCCAAGGTCATGACAGACCCCATGATGACCATGACCCATTGAAGCGGCAGTTCCAACGCCAACAAGCCGCTGTACACACCCAACATGACCATGACGCTGGCATTTTCATTGAAACCTTGAACGGCAATTGATCGACCGGCAGTTAACAATGTGTAGCCTCGGTTTTGCAGCATCGCATTCATTGGCACCATCAGCATGCCACCTGCAAAACCAGTGATCAACATCAGTGGAATAGCAATCCAAAGTGATGTTGAAAAAGCCAGGGCTGGCAATGACAAGCCTAGCCATAAACCAAGTGGAAGGACCTTGTAAGCGTTTTGAAGTGCCACATAGTGCCCTGCCATACCCGCTCCAAAAATCACCCCAAAAGCAACGACAGCTTGAAGCAAACTGGCTTGTTCTAAAGGCATATTCAGAGCTTCCTTGGCCCAAAGCAATACCGCAAATTGAACCACCGCACCAATGCCCCAAAAAAGTGTGGTCACTGCAAGTGAAAGCTTGCCTACAGGATCTTCCCAAAGGATTCGATTGCTTTGGATAAAATTTTTGAACAGGGCAATGGGTTTCATACTCTGTTGCACATATCGAATGTTAACGCTGGGAATGCCGAAGTTCAAAAGCCCAGCGATGCTGTAAATCACGATCAATGAAAGGAGCGGGCCCGCATACTGTGTTTCAAGACTGAGCCCCAATAATTCAATGAAGGAAAGGTTCAGTGTGGACATCCATGCAAAGCTTTTAGAGGCGACAAGCAGGCCTCCACAAGCAGTACCCAGTATCACAGACATCACCACAGTCACTTCGAGCCAGCCATTGGCTTTAACCAGTTGCTCGGCTGGCACAGTTTCAGTCACCAGGCCATACTTTGCGGGTGCATAAGCCGATGCCGCCATGCCAGCAATGGCAAAAGCAAGCATGGGATGAAGGCTTGTGAATATAAACGCTACGCCCACCACCTTGAGGGCGTTCATGCAAGCCATCAGCTTGGCTTTTGAAAAAGCGTCGGCCAAAGGCCCCATCAAGGGGGCCAAAAAAACATAGGATAAGGTGAATGAAAATTTGAGCAAAGGGGCCCACCACCCTGGGTAACCTTGCTCACTGAGAAAGGCGATGCCCAGAATGAGCAGCGCATTGTCTGCCAGACCTGAAGCGAATTGAGCGCTGATCAGGTAGAAGAAACCTTTGGGCATTGCTTATGCCGAGATTTCTACTTGTTGGATGTGAGCACCCGCTTTGAAGTTAAGTGCCAATTGATTGCGACGTCCGATACCCTGGTATGCAATGCCTAAATCTTGGAGCATTTTGGGATCGTACAAATTGCGTCCATCCAAGATTAAGGGCTGGTTCATGCACTCTTTAAGCATTTCAAAATCAGGATGGTGGAATGTCTTCCATTCTGTGACAACCAAAAGCGCATCTGCATGAGTGGCAGCTTCATAGGCTGTAGTTGCCAAGCTAAAGCGACTCAATTCGTTTGCATCTGTGATGTCATGCGAAATTGCCTCATGCCCCTCTTTGGAAGCCAGGGGATCAAAAGCACTGACAGTTGCACCCCGTTTTAACAACTCTTGAATAATGACGCGGCTGGGTGCTTCACGCATATCGTCGGTATTCGGCTTGAATGACAAGCCCCAAATGGCAAACTTGAGACCATGAAGGTCTTGCCCAAAGTGCTGGGTTAGCCTTGAAACAAGCAGAGTTTTTTGTTGCTCGTTGACGTTCTCTACAGCGCTGACCACTTTCATTTGGCTACCGCAATCCATTGCAGTTTGAATCAGTGCACGCGTGTCTTTAGGAAAGCAGCTACCACCATAGCCCGTGCCAGCGTACAAGAAATCGTGCCCAATTCGTTGGTCTGCACCAATGCCGCGACGGATGCTGTCGATGTCTGCTCCTAGCAAATCTGAAAGGTTGGCAATCTCGTTCATGAATGAGATTCGCGTTGCCAACATCGCATTGGCCGCGTATTTGGTGAGTTCAGCACTGCGAACATCCATCCAGATAGTGCGGGCATGGTGCCTGTTAAAGCTTGAGTACAACAACTCCATTTTTTGGTGCACAGTTTTGTAATTGGCGCTTTCGTCTAAGCCAATCACAATGCGATCTGGGTGCATGAAATCTTTGATTGCAGCACCTTCTTTTAGGAATTCAGGATTGGAAATAACCTCAAAGAGTGACTCTTGAATGCCACGTTTGTTCAATTCATCTTGCAAACACTTTTGAACTCGGTAGGCGGTGCCCACTGGCACTGTTGATTTGTTCACAATCACTTTGAACTTTTTCAAGTGGCGGCCAATTTGAGTGGCAACTGCCAAGACGTGCTGCAAATCAGCCGAGCCATCCTCTTTGGAGGGTGTACCCACGGCAATAAAAATAACCTCGCCGTGCTCAACGGCTTGGGCCATGTCGGTGGTGAAGTGAATTCGGCCTTCTGCTCTGTTTCTGGCCATCAGCTCTTGGAGCCCAGGCTCATAAATTGGAAGTCCAGCTGCGTTCAGTGTGGCAACTTTGTCTGCATCGTTGTCAATACAAATCACTTGGTG
>SXXD01000148.1 GCA_005789685.1 Burkholderiales bacterium | reverse complement strand
GCATTTTAAAATTACAACTTACGGGCCACCCAAAAATGGGCACCTTCTGGACCATATTGCTCTGCGTGCTCAACATTTCGCTCAAGGTAAAAGCTCTGCCCAGCACCATATGTTTGAGTGCCTGACGCAAGACTTAGTTGCACTTGGCCAGCACTGACCTGAACCCTGACGTCAAATGGGTGGGTGTGATTTTTGACAACCAGGTCGGGGGTCCAGTCCTTTTGGACCACTTCATCAAAACCATCGTCCATGGCCTGTGAAGTGAAATCGGAGAAGTTGTCGTGGAATTTCATCATTTTGGGTCGATTAATTGTCTAAATGGGTTAATTAAATCTATCCTACCCAATTATGAATATTCTGTCTTTGGCTCAGACAAATTGGGTCAGTAAACCAAACTCTTACCTCAGACGTTGAATAGCTATCCACAGGAGATTGTGATGAAAAAATTGCTTGTTTTGATGCTTTTAACCCTCAGCGCGTCGGCCATGGCGCAGCACCAATGGCATGGCTTCAGGCACGGTCATGGGCACGGTCATGGGCACGGTCATGGTCATTGGGCCAGGGGCTACAGTGGTGGCTGGGGTTGGGCAGTACCAGCCGCAATCGGTGGCGTATTGATCTATGGGGCCACCAGACAACCAGTCTACGTTCAGCCCAATCCGGTCATCATTCAGCAGCAACCGGTTTACACCCCACAAGCCTATTCCACTTGTACCCCTTGGACTGAAGTGCACAGCTCAGACGGCACCATCAGCAGAACTCGCACCTGCACACAATAAGCAGCGCTTTATGGGCGGCGCCCTTCAAGCTTCACCGGCGCTGGTTGCATTTCAACCATGCCATAGGGTCCTGTGACTTCTCCAGAAAGCACTTGGCCGTTCACAATAACTTTGACCGCTTTCAGTAGCCCATCGGCATTGATAAAGCTGAAATGAAGTGCAGAGCCTTCTATCCGCGCGCCCAGCAGATTTTGGGTTTTCCCTTGAAGGGTGAGAGATCCACCTAGCCTCTGAAAAGTTTGGTCCAACTTCAAAGTGGCGTTGCCATTTTCATCCAAGCCTGAAAGCGTCCAAAGACCCGCCACGTTGGCAGGCACAGTCCAAAAATAGCCAGTGCCGTTTGTTACACGAATCACTTGATCGGGCTCCCAGTCGCCCATAGCGAATGTATTTGAAAGCACCCGAGTGCCAGGCTTCATTGCCAAGATGGTTGGCCTGAGCTGTGCATTCAGCTCCTCCAACAAGTACATGGTGACCACAGTTGCTTTGGAAAAATCTTCTTTGAAAATATCACCATGCACTATGCGCACACGCTCAGCCACACCAGCCCTTTGGGCGTTGCGCTGCGCTAAGGCTGCCAAGTCTTTGTTGTATTCAATGCCCCAAGCTCGGGCGCCAAATTGACGTGCAGCTGCTATGGGAATTTTTCCATCGCCGGCACCCAAGTCAACCAACTCATCTTGGGGGCCCACTTGGGCTGCATCCAACATTTTGAAAACCAAGTCATCGCTGGTGGGCAGCCACATGACATCCTTACCCATCTGACCGCGCTTGGGCACATAGGTTTCAGGCTGCAAGACGCTGCAGGCTTGAAGCAAGAAAACACCGCAGGAAACAAAAATGAAGCTGCTTAGTGCGCGATGAATAGACTGCATTAAAAAAATATGAGCAAGCTTGGCTGATTACTGCGCTTCAATTTTTGCTTCGCGAATGGCTTTGGCCCACTTGGCAGTTTCGGTCCTGGAGCGCTGCGCCAACGCATCAGGCGAGCCAGGTGCAGTTTCAAAACCCAACGCAGAGAATCTCTCAAGGATGGCTTTGTCGTTGGCGGCAGCATTCAAAGCCGCATTGAGTTTTTGAATCATGTCGGCCGGTGTGCCCGCTGGTGCAAACATGGCGAAGTAAGCAATCAGTTCATAGTCTTTCAAGCCGAGTGCTTCGTTCACTGTGGGCAGCTCAGGTATGGCTTTGGAGCGCTGCGTAGATGTCACGGCCAAGCCGCGAATTTTGCCGCCCTTTACTTGAGGCAACATGACCGCAAAGTCAGCGGTAAACATATTGACTTGACCACCAATGAGGTCGGTCATGGCGGCGGGACCACTCTTGTAGGGTACGTGCGTCATTTGAATGCCGGTCATGCTGGCCAACATTTCAGAGGAAACCAATTGAGATGTGCTGGCACTGGCAAAGGTCACTGCTGTCGGCTTTGCTTTTGCCATGTCGACAAACTCTTTCAAATTCTTAGCAGGTACGTCGTTGTTCACCGCCACAATGAGCGGCACCGAGCCCATGTAGCCAATGGGTGCAAAGGCGGTGTCTTGGTCGTAGGGCAATTTCTTCATGAGGCTTTTGAGGGCCGCATTGGTGCTGTTGGTACCAATCAGGATGGTGTAGCCATCGGGTGCCGATTTGGCCACTGCATCAGCGCCCAACATGCCGTTCACACCGGCTTTGTTTTCAACCACAATGGTCTGACCCAAAACCTCTGACATTTTTTGAGCAAAGGCTCTGCCAATTTGATCTGTGGCACTGCCAGCAGCAAAGGGCACGATGGCCTTGATGGGTTTATTGGGGTAGGCCTGCGCATGGGCTTGCGAGGCCGTCAGTGCGACGCCTAAGCCCAAAAATACGCTAAGCAAACTTTTCTTCAAACCAACTGTACGACTATTTTTCATGGTGTCTCCAAAAAATCAAAACAAGTTTATTCAATCTCAAGACTGAGCAGTTTGGCACTTAGACATTTTCCGTGTGCATCTAGGGCCAAGGAACGCGTCACACCGCCACCTAAAGCATTGTGCATCACAAAATTAAGCGCGCCAAGTTGCGGCAAGCTGTGACGAAATACAGGCCCCTTTGCAATGCCCTCAAAATGCGCGAGCATTCTTTCGGGGGTCAGATATTTTTCAAGTATCTCAAAATTTTCTCGATTGTAGGCAATGACCGAGATGGTAGATCGGTCGCCCTTGTCTCCCGTTCGGGTGTGTGCAATGTCTCTTAACAACATGTCAGGCTAGCTCCTTAGATCCATTTAGCAGCACGGTTTGAGTTTGAATGGCGCTTCGGGGCATGAGCATCGATGCCACAGCAATCACTTCACGCACCGATTTACTGGCACCGCCCCCAGAAGCAGGTCCATTGGTGTAAAGAGACTCCACTTCATTGGCCACATGCTGTGCCTGTGCCTGTGTGTTCACGCGCACCGCAATTCTGGCCCGCACTTCTGCAGGTTCATGGGCTGGCAGCGTGTCTCCCAAGATGGCGTTCAAGCCAATGAGGTCATAGCGCGCCTCGAAATGGTCGTAACCTGCATCGGCCAATCGGGCTTTCACAACATCCAATGCCAACTGCCCTCTGGCCTTCGCGCCTGGACCTGCATAAGACATTTGCCCTTCACCTACAAATCCATCGCGATACCCTAAGGTCACTTTGAGGGTGTCGGGCCGAGTGGTTCCACTGGCGCCCATTGCTTGCACTCTGTCTGTACCCACTTGCACGAGATGCACTTGCGAAAAATCGGCCACCACATCGGGCTGAAGGTATTGCGTTGGGTCCTCTATTTCATAAAGCAATTGTTCTGTGCAAGTTTGCACGGTGACACAACCACCGTCATCTGCCAGTTTGGTAATGACCACATCACCGTTGGCGCTGACCTCTGCCAAGGGATAGCCCAAGCGAGCCAAGTTAGGCACATCTTTGTAACCAGGGTCAGCAAAATAGCCTCCCGTAATTTGAGCCGCACACTCCAGCAAATGTCCCACCATCACCCCTTTGCCCAGCAGCGGCCAATCATCGGCACGCCATTGAAAATGGTGCATGAGGGGCGCTAAAAATAAAGCTGGATCGGCCACACGGCCACTGATGATGACATGCGCATCGGATTGCAAAGCTGGCAAGAGAGACTCTGCGCCCAGATAGGCATTGGCCGACACCAACAAGGCTTGAATGTCCGACACAGTGTGAGTGCTGTCCATCAGTGGCTCTGAGAGATATTGGGTTTGCAGAATAGCAAGCACATCGTCCCCCAACACCACAGCCACCTTCAGCTGATGAAGCCCCAGCGCTTTGGCAACCGTCAACACTTCTTTGCCTGCCTGCAACGGATTGGCAGCTCCCATGTTGGTAATGATGCGCGTACCATGCGCCATACAAGCTGGCAACACAGCTTTCATGCGCGCCGACAGCAAGGGGTCAAAACCTCGCATGGGGTTTTGAACTTTTTCTAACTGCGCCAGCGCAATGGTTCGCTCGGCCAAACACTCAAAGACCAAATAATCGAGTTGACCCTTTTCTGCCAGCGCAACGGCAGGCGGAATGCGGTCGCCCGCGTACCCTGCACCAGCACCAATGCGAAGCCCTTTTTGAACCATGCGGCCGTCCTTCAACTGTGAATGAGGGCTGGAACAGGATTGGCTGAAAAGTAATCCATAGCGGCTTGAACACCCGAGCCGTTCAATTGCACGCCACTTAACTTCAAGCCCATCTCGCATGCAGAAAGTGCTGCAATCAAGGTCAAGTCATTGCAATCACCCAAGTGACCAATGCGGAACATCTTGCCTTTGACTTTGCCCAGGCCGGTTCCCAATGAACAATCAAATCGTTCGTAAATGATTTTGCGCACTGCGTCTGCATCAATGCCATCGGGCGTCATGACACCGGTCAAGATGGGTGAGTACAAAGCAGGATCGGCGCATTGAATGGGCAAGCCCCATGCGCGCACGCCTGCTCGCACGCCCTCACCCCAACGCACATGGCGTTTGAAAACCACATCCAAGCCTTGTCCCAAAATCATGTCGCAAGCTTCACTCAAGCCATACATCAAATTGGTATTGGGGGTGTAAGGGTAGTAGCCCGATTTATTGATCTCCAGCATCTCATCCCAAGCCCAAAAAGATTTGGGCAGCGTCGATTTTTTGCTGGCTTCAATGGCCTTGGGTGACAGCGCGTTAAAACTAATGCCAGGCGGTAGCATCAAGCCCTTTTGCGAGCCACTGACAGTCACATCAACGCCCCACTCGTCATGCCTGTAGTCGGCGGAAGCCAAGCCTGAAATGGTGTCAACCAATAGCAGTGCGGGGTGTTTGGCGTTATCCATTGCGCGGCGCACTGCCGCGATGTCACTGGTCACACCCGTAGATGTTTCGTTGTGCACCACACACACCGCCTTGATACTGTGAGATGAGTCCTGCTTCAAGCGCTCTTCAATTTTGTGTGCGTCCACACCTTGGCGCCAACCCTCTGCGCCAGACAAGCCTAATAACTCAGCCTTGATTCCCAAACGGGCGGCCAACTTAAACCACAGTGAAGCAAAGTGACCTGTCTCGTACATCAGCACATGATCGCCGGCACTCAAGGTATTGACCAAGGCGGCTTCCCATGCACCCGTGCCAGAGGCTGGGTAAATCATGACGGGGTGCTGGGTCTTGAAAATGGCCTTCATGTTGGCCATCAATTTCAGGCCTAACACGCCAAATTCTGGGCCGCGGTGGTCGATGGTGGGCAAGCTCATGGCTCGCAAAATTCGATCTGGAACCGGTGACGGGCCAGGAATTTGCAGGAAGTGGCGGCCCGTTGGATGAAAGTCAAGCTGAAGCATTAAAAAGCATTCCTAAGAATTAATTTGAATTTAACGACAGAATAGCGGGAATTCTTATTTTCCTGATGT
>SXXD01000147.1 GCA_005789685.1 Burkholderiales bacterium | reverse complement strand
AGCTGAGCTTGCGCTTGCCACCTTTGGTCGATGCAGCATCTGCTGTTGCCAAAATGAAAGCATTGCTAGAAGACAACGCGCCTTACCAAGCGCGTGTGACTTTTGAATCCAACGGCGGCGCGACAGGATGGAATGCTCCCAGCAGCACAACTTGGTTTGAAAATGCCTTGCAACGTGCCAGCCAATCGCACTTTGGCGCATCGGTGGGCTACATCGGTCAGGGCGGCACCATTCCTCTCATGAGCATGCTGAGCCAAGGTTTCCCAAAAGCACAAATGATGGTGTGTGGTGTGTTGGGCCCGAAAAGCAATGCGCACGGCCCCAATGAATTTTTGCATGTGCCTTATGCGAAAAAGTTGACCGCCTCGGTGGCTGAAGTCATGGCTTCCTTGCCCTGACATCTGAGCTCAAGTTGCGGTCTGGTTTTTCCGAATCCAGACCAGCCATATCAAGGCAAGGGCTGTGAGTGCCACAGGCACGACCGAGCCGTAGTTCAACAAAGTCCAGCCTTGTGTGGTCACCAACGCGCCGGAGGCAAACGAGGTGAAGGCCATGGTTGCAAAGACACAGAAATTAATGGCCGCTTGGCCGCGATCTTTTTCTTCAGGCCGCCAAGCAGTCATGGCCAGAGTGGTGCTGCCTGTGAAAACAAAGTTCCAACCAACACCCAGCACAAACAAGGCCAGCACAAATTGATGCAGCTCAGTGCCCGAGAGCGCAATGGCGATGCAAACAAAATTCAAAAGCACGCCGACCGCCATGATTTGCAGCACGCCAAATTTCTTGATCAGGTGACCTGTGAAAAAACCAGGCGCAAACATGCCAATGACGTGCCACTCCAAAACCAATGCGGCATCACTGAACGGATAGCCGCACACTTGCATGGCCAGAGGCGTGGCAGCCATCAACAAATTCATCACGCCATAACTGAGCGCGGCTGCGGCTGCGGCCACAATGAACACTGGCTGTCTCATGATCTCGCTCAAGGGGCGACCTTCTGAGCTGCCTTTGACTTTCTCAACCACGGGCGGAAACTTCACAAAGTGCATCAGCACCATGCCCAACACCGCTACTGCTGTGAGGGCCACATAGGCGCCCATAAAAGGCGTTTCAAACCAGCCTTTGCTTTGGGAGGCCAAATTGGGGCCAACGATGGCGCCAATCAAGCCGCCTGCCATGACCCATGAAACAGCCTTTTCTCGAAAGGATACCTCCGCCAACTCAGCGGCGGCAAACCGGTAAAGTTGTCCATTGGCGCTGTAATAACCCGCTACCACCGTTGCCAAAACCAAGAGCTCAAAGTTGTGCGTATGCGCCGCAAAGGCACACAAGATGGCCGACAACAAGCCCACCAACAAGCCCAACTGAAAAGAAACTCTGCGGCCCCACTTGGCTTGTGACTTGGCCACCAAGCCTGTCGACAAGGCGCCGCCCACCACATAGCCCATCACAGGCAAGGTGGCCATCCATCCAACGGGGGCAAGGCTAAGGCCGACAAGGCCATTGATTGCAATGAAGGTGACGTTATTGGTAAGAAACAGCCCTTGGCACAAAGCCAGCAAAAAAAGATTGGGGTTCATACACCGGAGTGTATCTAATCCCAGCAACTCAGTGCAGACAAAACGGCGACAGGCGCCGTTTCAGCGCGCAACACCCGATGGCCTAAGCTCACAGGTACAAACCCTGCTGCAATGGCTTGTGCTTCCTCTGAGGGGCTCAACCCACCTTCGGGCCCGCTGAGCAAAATAATCTCGCTCATCTTGGACTGGCCCTCGACTTTGGAGCTTATGAGCGTCTGCATCATGTCTTGGAGCGACCGGGCGCCGGGCGCCAATGACAAGACCCAGCGTGAAGCCTGTGCCCTTATGACCGATGCCTGCGCTATGGCTTGTGAAAGATTCACTGGCGTGCCCACTTGCAAAACTCGGTTACGACCACACTGCTCACTGGAGGCCACCGCAATGGCTTGCCAATGCGCTAATTTTTTATCTGCGCGCTCACCCTTGAGTTTCAAAACACTGCGCTCGGCCGTGATGGGCAACAGCGTGGTGGCACCCAACTCAGTGGCCTTTTCAAGCAACCAATCCATGCGCTCATTGGCCGTGATGCCTGACCATAAATGAACGCCCATGTTCAACTCACGCTCGATGTGGTTTTGCTCGCCCACGCGCACCGACACGTCACTGCGGCCCATCTGTGTGACCACGGCTTTGAACTCACCCCCTTGGCCATTGAAAAGAGTGATCTCATCGTTGGGCTGAAGCCTGAGAACTTGCACATGCCTTGCCGTGCCTGGTGGCAAACTCAAGGCGTCCCCTGAGATGAGCGCCGTGGGACAATGAAAGCGTGGCAGGTTTGACATCAATGGTTGACTTTCAGCACTTACATACGGCCAAAAGCAAAACCCGTCACACCGTCTTTACCTTCTACTTCTTCGATCAAACGAAGCAGGGGTCTGAGTTCAATGTAACGGGCGGCTGTTGAGCGAATGTAGGCAATGAATCGGGGCGCGTCGGCCAAGTATTTTTCTTTGCCATCGCGCAAAGTCAGGCGCGCAAAAATACCCGCCACTTTCAGATGACGCTGCAAACCCATCCACTCGACAGCGCGGTAAAAAACACCAAAATCTTGGTGCCAGTCTTCAAAGTCAAGAAGGCCTGCCTTGCGCGCTTTTTCCCAATAGCGGATGGTGACATCGAGCACAAAATCTTCTTCCCAGGTTAGGAAAGCATCGCGCATCAAACTGGCCACGTCATAGGTGACAGGGCCATACACCGCATCTTGAAAATCCAACACGCCCAAAGCTGCATCACTGCCCGTGGGCATCATCAAATTGCGCGGCATGAAATCACGATGGACAAACACCGAGGGGCTGGCCAAATTGTGCGCCACCAGCATTTTGAAGGTGCTGTCTAGCGTGTTCCTCATCTTGCCTTGAACATCAAATTGACGATGCTGCGCAAGGTACCAGTCTGGAAACAAACTTAGCTCTCGGTTTAGCAACGTTTCATCGTAGGGCGGCAAGACACCCGCTTTAGAAGACAGCTGCCACGCTATCAAGGCATCGACAGCCTGCATGTAAAGCGCATGGTTGGCTTGCGGGTTTTTGACGTCAATGGCGGACATCATGGTCTGGTCGCCCAAGTCTGTGAGCAGCATGAAACCTTGCGCTTCTTGCCATGCCAAAACTTCAGGGGCTTTCAGGCCTGCCGACTGCATGAGTTTGGCAACTTTGACAAAGGGTTCACAGTTTTCTTTGTCGGGGGGTGCGTCCATCACAATCAGGCTGGCGCCCGCCTGCGTGTCAACGCGCAAATAACGCCTGAAACTGGCGTCGGCAGATGCAACTCTTAAACTGGATGGCACAAGGCCATGGGTTTGGGCCAAAGCCTCTAGCCATGAAAGGCATGCCAATTGGCGCTCTGGGTCGGCCCAAATCACATTCGACGTCGATATTTGATCAGAATTCAAGTTCTCATTCCAGTTGTAAAAATCAAGCCATGTCACCCGACCGCGTTCTTGGGTCATGTTGGGCGGCACTCATGGATAATCCATTCTACAAACACCCGTCAACCTGGACGATAGCCCTTTGAAGACACGCCCCACATTTCAGCCGCTCATGCACCTAAAAGCCCTGCCTCTGGCTTGTATGTTACTTGGGCTCACGCAGGTCTGGGGTCAAGTTGTGGGTCCCACCAAAGGGCCATCAGAGCTCAGTCTGCCTGCCGCCACCCCTGGCGTCATTCTTCGAAACAGCACTCACCTAGAAGAAAAGATTTCTGAAGTCGAGCGCAAGCAATCGCCCTTGTTTATTTCGGGCCAGCGCATCGATGCCCGACCCGACCTGGACATGGTCATCGAAGGCAATGCTCTGCTGCGCAAGCAAGGCCTGACTGTGAAGGCCCAACGCATTGAGTACGATCAGTCGCAAGACACTTTGAAAGCCACTGGTGGGGTCAAGATCAATCGAGAAGGAAATACCTTCCAAGGCAGTTCCTTGATCTTGCAGGCAGACGCTTTTAAAGGCAAATTTTCGGAAACCGACTACACCTTGCTCAAAGGTGGCGGCCATGGCAAGGCTTCTGAAATTGAGTTCATCGATCAGCAGCGTGCCATTATTCGCAATGCGACATACACCACCTGCGCGCGCTTGCCAGGCCCTAGCTGGCTGCCTGAATGGGTGCTCAAAGCGGCCAGCCTTCAAGTGAATGAAGAAAACGACACCATTCAAGCCAAGGACCTGCAACTTCGCTTCAAAGATGTGCCGATATTAGCGGCGCCCTCACTCACTTTTCCGCTCAACAGCACCAGACAGTCGGGCTTGCTGTCGCCACTGGTTGGCATTGATACGGTCAGCGGCATCGAGATTTCTTCGCCTTATTATTGGAACATTGCGCCCAATCGCGATGCCACACTGACAAGCACTTTCATGAGCAAGCGCGGCCTTGCTTTTGATTCTGAGTTTCGCTACTTAGAGCCTGACAGCCAAGGACAGACCCGTTTTAACCTGATGCCCAACGACTCCCTGCGCCAGCAATCTCGCTGGGGTCTTTCGGCGCAGCATATCGGCGGCATTGAAACCGGCAACAGCACTTTAGGCCGCTTAGGTTTGAACGTGAATTTGAACCGCGTCAGCGACGACAACTACTGGCGTGATTTTCCTCGGTCCGGTTTAACCCTGACACAGCGTCTGCTGCCTGCCTCTGGTAGCCTTTATTGGGCGCAAGGCGATTTCTCCATAATGACGCAGGTCTTGAAATTTCAGACTTTGCAAGACATCAGTTCGCCCATCACGCCGCCCTACGATCGTTCGCCTCAAATAGTGGCTCGTTACAACACGTGGGATCTCAACGGTTTTGATGTGGGCGCTACGGCCGACACCACCCGCTTTGAGGCTGACTACAGCCGAATACCCGGTGGCACAAGTTCTATTTTGCGCAATGGTCAGCGCAGCTTTGCAGCCGCCCAAGTCAGCCGGCCGTGGCTCAAACCTTGGGGCTTTGTCATTCCAAAAATACAACTCCACGTCACACGCTATCAGTTGGACTCGGCGCTTGCTAATGGTCAATTGGAAGCCAACCGCTTGCTGCCAACTTTCAGCTTGGACACGGGCCTTGTCTACGAGCGAGACGCCTCAATCTTGGGTCGAGGCTTAAGACAAACTCTGGAGCCTCGAGCCTTTTTTGTCAGAACTCCCTACAAAGATCAAAGCCAACTGCCCAGTTACGACAGTGGTGCAACAGACTTTAACCTCACCACGGTCTACTCCGAAAATCCGTATGTGGGTCAAGACCGCATTGCAGACAACAACTTGGTGACCTTGGGCGTGAACAGCCGATTTTTTGACAGCAACACGGGCGCAGAACTGGCGCGATTTGGTTTTGCTCAGCGGTATCGCTTCTCGGATCAACTGGTGAGGCTGCCAGGGGAGTTGCCTGTGTCCTCTGGCTACAGCGATATTTTGCTCGGTGCGGGTGTGCGTTGGGCCAACCGCTGGACCTTCGACTCAAGCTTGCAATTTGATGCACAAACCCACCGCACAACACGCACCACACTAAGCACTCGCTTTAATCCGACACCCTACCGTGTGTTCAATACAGCCTACCGCTTGGCGCGCGATCAAAGCGAGCAAATTGACGTGGGCTGGCAGTGGCCTTTGCGTGACTTTTCTTTTGCCAAGCATGACGAGGCTTCTGGCAACCAGCAGACGCTGGTTCCTGGCCAAGGCTTGGGCGCCGATCGCTGGTACAGCGTTGGACGTATGAACTTCAGCTTGAAGGATCGCAAAATGGTCGACACCTTGCTAGGTTTTGAATACGACTCAGGTTGCTGGCTGGGTCGCGTAGTTTATGAGCGCCTTCAAAGTACAACAAGCACCTCACGCAGTCGGATTCTGTTTCAACTTGAATTTGTGGGATTGGCCCGTGTTGGCTCTAGTCCTTTGAAAACATTGCGCGACAATATCCCCCGTTACCAATACCTCCGCGAAGATTTAGCGCCCACTACCAGATTCACGACATATGACTAAATTTTTTCCATTGACCATCGGCATGATCGCAAGCTTTTTAGTGGCGCTCATTGGACCGGGCTTGGCGCAGGCCCAGTCCAATTTGAAATCACGGTCCGTTGACTACATTGTTGCCGTTGTCAATTCAGAGCCCATTACCAACAACGAAGTTCAAAACCTGAAGTTGCGTTTGGCAAAGCAGTTGCAACCGGGTGCACCCATCCCCAATGCGCAAGTTTTGACGCAGCAGGCTCTTGATCAATTGATCAATGAGAAAGCCCAATTGCAACAAGCTCGCGACAATGGAATTCGCATTGATGACACCGAAGTCGATCAAACAGAACTCAACATCGCACGTCAAAACCAAGTGTCCAAAGAAGAGCTTTACAAGCGAATCGTTTTGGAAGGCTTGAGTGTCTCTGCATTTCGTGAGCAACTGCGCAATCAATTGATGATCAGCCGTTTGCGTGAAAGAGACGTTGACAACAGAGCCCGAATTTCCGACACCGATGTGGCGCAATTCATACAAAGTCAGCAAGCAGGCAAGCCCACAGCCAGCATTCCAATGGCTATCAACTTGGCCATGATTTTGATTGCCGTGCCAGAAAATAGCTCTGAGCAAGCGGCCGCTGATTTAAAAATCAAAGCGCAACAAATTGCGCAACGTGCCAAAAGTGGCGAGAGCTTTGCGGCATTGGCACAAGCCTTTTCTCAAGCCCCAGACAAAGGCGCCAACGGCGGTGAAATGGGTCTGCGCGATGCCGACCGCTACCCCACACTCTTCATCGACAGTACCCAAAGCCTGAACAAAGGCGAGGTCTCAGAGCCTGTTCGCTCGGGTGCTGGTTTTCACATCTTAAAAGTGTTGGACAAAAAGCAAAGTGAGATGAGCAACACCTTGATTGTGCAAACTCGTGCTCGCCACATTTTGTTGCGCACTGGCAGCGAATTGTCCGAAGCAGCTGCGCGCAATCGCTTAGTCGCTTACAAGCAACGTGTGCAGGCTGGAACAGACTTTGCCGAGTTGGCTCGTCAGTTCTCGCAGGATGGTAGCGCAGCAGCCGGCGGTGATTTAGGCTGGGCCAGTCCCGGTCAGTTTGTCCCTGAGTTTGAAGAGGTCTTGGCAAGCCTGCGACCTGGGCAAATTTCCGACCCCTTGATTTCTCGGTTTGGCGCTCACCTCATTCAGGTCTTGGAGCGTCGTGAGGTGCCTTTGTCGGTTCGCGAGCAACGTGAAATGGTTCGCACACAATTGCGCGAAAAGAAAATCGAAGAGCTTTATTCGGCATGGGTTGAGGAGTTACGAGGTCGCGCTTATGTTGAATTGCGCGACCCTCCCCAATGAAGCACATTCCGCGCAAACGTTTCGGCCAACACTTTTTATCTGACGGCGGCATCATTGATGCCATCGTGAATGCCATACATCCCCAAGCTGGGCAAGCCATGGTTGAAATTGGCCCTGGCTTGGCGGCACTCACGCAACCCTTGGTTGAGCGCTTAGGGCATCTGACTGTCATTGAGTTAGACCGTGACTTGGCCATGCGCCTTCGACTTCACAAACAACTCACCGTGGTCGAGTCGGATGTCTTGCGCGTTGACTTCACGGCACTGGCGGCCGGTCACAAACTGAGGGTCGTGGGCAACTTGCCTTACAACATTTCCACGCCTATTTTGTTTCACTTGCTAGCGCATGTCAGCGCCATCGAAGATCAACACTTTATGCTGCAAAGGGAAGTGGTTGACCGCATGGTGGCCTCTCCTGCAACGTCAGACTATGGCCGTTTGTCTGTCATGTTGCAGTGGCGTTATGAAATGGAAAATGTGCTTTTTGTGCCACCTGAAAGCTTTGACCCACCGCCGCGCGTTGACAGCGCAGTTGTGCGCATGGTGCCGCGCAGTGCCCCAGCCAACATCGACGTGAAGCTCTTGGAAAAAATGGTTCAAGTGGCCTTCAGCCAACGACGCAAACTGCTAAGGCACACGCTAGGTGCTTGGTTAACAGAGCGAAATTTTGCGGGCCCTTTTGATGTGCAACGCCGTGCAGAAGAAGTTCCAGTTGAGGAGTACCTTCAGTTGGCCTTGGCCTTGAATTCTTGACGTTCAATGAAAAAAAGCGCATCGGCGTTTCGGCCTTTGCGCTTTTTTTACTCAGGTGCAGGTTGACGTTTGCAGGTCTGAGTTTTTTTAGTTAACAGTGCGCAAGCTGATTAAGCAGCTGCGAGCCAATAGCCAGCGTTGAAGGGGCTGCTCATGCGAAGCGCCAAAGGTGAAACATCGACCAGCTTATCGGTCGGCATTTTCTCGCCTTCTTCAACCAGTATTTCAACACCATCGGCATCCAACTCGGGAGCATCCGCCA
This sequence comes from Burkholderiales bacterium, assembly GCA_005789685.1. Lineage (GTDB taxonomy): Bacteria > Pseudomonadota > Gammaproteobacteria > Burkholderiales > Burkholderiaceae_C > Limnohabitans_A. Next base: position 4,549 of record SXXD01000147.1, on the reverse strand, counting down.
GTTTCTCGGCACCCGCAGTAGCAGCGCGTGCAACAGAGAAAGAATAGAAGCAGCGGAAAGGCACTTTGCGGTCACCCCAATAATCGGCCGTGTCGCGGAAAATATCGAGCAACTGTTCGCGGGCTTCTTTGTCGAACTTTAAATTGGCAGGAATGTGCTCCAAGACCACGATAAAGCCAGGCTGAGGGCCAGACTTGTGCAGCGGGTCGGTCATGCTGTCATACAAGGCATCAAAGTTCTTGCCAAAGTGCGAAGGCAAGGTGAACTGTGCTGCGATCAAATCGAGCACATCTTGTTTGCTTTGTGCCTTGGACAAATTGGCATACAAAAAGTGTTGTCCCAAACCATCTGCCGCTTCTTGCAGGTCGCTGACGCGAAATGCACGAATCGACTGGACGATGTTTGCCCGCACACCCTTCAAAGGTGTTTCTTGGTCCTGTCGAATTGGCTTGTCCATCGCCGTTCTCACTCTCTAATTTTAAAAACCAGCCTTTTGGGCTTTTGATTGACATATACCGAGTGTTCGCTTGCGAGCACTCATCTTTAGAATCACTTCAAACAGTGGCCAAACAGTAGCAAAGACCGCTTTCACGGCAAGTTCACAATTTCCCTAAAACTGCTGTAGTGGTCTTGCGTGTAAAAACAATGTTTTGGCACGCGAGGTTCTTCCCCTCCACACACAATTCGACGGGCGCCACGGTTCTTTTCACCTGGAGTTTTGACGGTGTATTCGCGGTAAAAACCACGCTTTGCTTGAGGCAAGAGCCGCTCTCGATTACCAAAAACAACACCATCTTTTTCGTACCGAAACGGCCCACCCTGACGGATGAGTAGATAGGTTTCTTGGCCTTCTTTGGGCAAGTCCTGTAAAGCAATGGGGGTAACGACAACTGATTCGGCCCCCGATTTGGCTTGCACCAAAATTGTGCAAGGCGCAAACAAGAGACCCAAACAGACGGCTAGCGCAGCAAAATCAAGCGTTTTAGAGCGCATTTCATTCCTGTGACACGATGCCGCACACCCACTTTAAACCTTCAAAACTCACGGGTAAACCCGGAAATTCGAAGCCGCTAGTGTGCCGCAATGCTCTAAAAAATGCAAGTATTTTCCCCAATAAAAGGGAATTACCCGAAGAGCGCTATCGAACGGCGTTAGCGTCCGCTACCGTCAGGGCTGTCATATTCACAATGCGGCGCACGGTGGCGCTGGGCGTCAAGATGTGGACCGGTTTGGCTGCGCCTAGAAGAACGGGGCCAATGGCAATATTGCCGCCAGCAGCTGTTTTCAAGAGGTTGTAGGAAATATTGGCCGCATCAATGTTGGGGCAGACCAAGAGGTTGGCATCGCCCTGCAAAGTGCTATTGGGCATTAGCAGGGCGCGTGCGTCACCATCCAAGGCAATGTCACCATGCATCTCGCCATCCACCTCCAACCAAGGCGCATTTTTCTGCAGCAAGGCCAAGGTGTCACGCATTTTCACAGCACTCGGCTCATTGGAGGTACCAAAGTTCGAGTGAGACAACAGGGACGCCTTGGGGTGAATGCCAAAGCGCTTCATTTCGTTGGCGGCCATGACCGTAATTTCCGCCAACTGCTCTGCCGTCGGGTCGTAATTGACATGCGTATCGACCAAAAAAACTTGTCGATTGGGTAGCAACAAACCGTTCATGCAAGCAAAGGTATTGACGCCAGGGCGCTTGCCGATCACTTGTTCCACGTAGGGCAAGTGGGTGGCATTGGTGCCCCAAGTGCCACAAATGAGGCCATCGACATCACCCTTGTGCAACAACATCGCTCCAATCAAGGACAAACGTCGACGCATTTCTATCTTGGCCATTTGAACCGTAATACCCTTGCGCTCTTGCATGCGATGGTAGGTTTGCCAAAAGTCACGGTAGCGGTGGTCATCCTCTACATTGACAACCTCGTAATCGAGGCCCTCTTTCAATCGCAGACCAAATTTTTCAACTCTTTCAGCAATGACCGCTGGGCGGCCAATCAGGGTGGGGCGAGCCAAGCCTTCGTCGCTCACAATTTGCGCAGCACGCAACACGCGCTCTTCTTCGCCCTCGCTGTAGGCCACACGTTTTTTCAAGCCTCGCTTGGCCGCCGTGTAGATAGGCTTCATGGTGGTGCCGGACGCATACACAAAATTTTGAAGACGCTCGCGATAGGCTTCCATGTCAGCGATCGGCCTCAGCGCCACGCCACTGTCAGCCGCCGCTTGCGCAACCGCCGGTGCAATTTTGATCATCAAACGCGGATCGAATGGCTTGGGAATTAAATACTCAGGGCCAAACACCAAAGGCTCGCCTGCGTACGCCGCTGCCACCACTTCACTTTGCTCTGCTTGCGCCAATTCAGCAATGGCATAAACCGCTGCAATTTCCATCTCTTGCGTGATGGTGGTGGCGCCGCTGTCTAAGGCGCCCCGAAAAATGTAGGGGAAGCACAAAACGTTGTTGACTTGGTTGGGGTAGTCGGTACGCCCCGTGGCCATGATGGCGTCATCGCGAACCGCTTTGACCTCTTCAGGCAAGATTTCGGGGTTGGGGTTGGCCAAGGCAAAGATCAAAGGCTTGGCCGCCATTTTTTTCACCATGTCTTGTTTCAACACGCCGCCCGCTGACAATCCCAAAAACACATCTGCGCCCTCAATGGCCTCTGCCAAAGTGCGTTGCGATGTTTTTTGCGAAAACTGAATTTTGTCTTCGTCCATCAACTCGGTGCGGCCTTCATAGACCAAGCCCGCCAAATCGGTGACCCAAATGTTTTCACGCGGGATGCCCAGTTTGACCAACAAACCCAGGCAGGCCAAAGCTGCAGCGCCAGCGCCTGAGGTGACCAATTTCACTTTGCTGACATCTTTGCCCACCACCTTCAAGCCGTTCAATATGGCGGCGCCAACTGTGATGGCCGTGCCGTGCTGATCGTCGTGAAAGACTGGGATTTTCATGCGTTCGCGCAATTTGCGCTCAACATAAAAACAATCTGGCGCTTTGATGTCTTCTAAGTTGATACCGCCAAATGTGGGCTCTAACGCGGCAATAATCTCGACCAGTTTCTCCGGATCTTTTTCATTGATTTCGATGTCAAACACATCAATGCCAGAGAATTTTTTGAAAAGAACCGCCTTGCCCTCCATGACGGGTTTGCCGGCCAAAGGCCCAATGTCCCCCAAACCCAATACGGCGGTTCCGTTGGTGATCACCCCAACCAAATTGCCGCGACTGGTGTATTTGAATGCCGCGTTGGGGTCTTTGACAATTTCTTCGCAAGGCGCTGCCACACCTGGTGAGTAGGCCAAAGCCAAGTCGTGCTGATTGACCAATTGCTTGGTGGCCGCAATGGAGATTTTGCCGGGGGTGGGAAATTCGTGATATTCAAGGGCGGCGCGGCGCAACTGAGCGCGGCGCTCTTCGGCATTGTCTTGGGTCATTTTCGGTCTCCTTTTGGGCAACAGAGACGCCAGCTTCACTGATTGAAGGGACTGGCGGTCTGCTACGTCTGATTCTAGACCCCCCAAGTCAAGGGTCAGTTTGTGGAAAACTGCAGGCAAAGTCTGCAGTGTTTTAACTTTGGCGCACAACTGGGATGCGCTGAGGTGAGCGATCAATCACGCATGAGTGCTTCAATTTCGTCGGCTTTCACAGGCACGCCGCGCGTGATCAGTTCGCACCCTTTTGCGGTCACGACCGCATCGTCTTCAATTCGGATGCCAATGTTGTGGAAACGTTCGGGCACACCTGGGGCTGGCCTGACATAAATGCCCGGCTCAATGGTCAAGACCATGCCAGGTCGCAAAATGCGGCTTGGGCGGTCCTTGATGAGTTCTCCGCTTAAGGGGTCTTTGCGCTCACTGAAGGTGCCCACCTCCGACGGCTCTACATAACTGCCGCAGTCATGCACATCCATGCCAAGCCAATGGCCGGTTCGGTGCATGTAAAACTGGAAATAGCTTCGATTGGCAATCACATCTTGCACACTGCCCACTTTGTTGGCATCTAAAAGACCGACATCGAGCATGCCTTGCGCCAACACCTTGACCGATGCTTCGTGTGGATCTACAAAACGTGCGCCCTCATGCGTGGCTGCAATGGCAGCCTCTTGCGAGGCCAATACCAAGTCATAAAGCTCGCGTTGTGCCGAGCTGAATTTGCCATTCGCAGGAAACGTGCGTGTGATGTCGCTGGCATAGCCGTCTAGTTCACAACCCGCATCGATCAAAACCAAGTCGCCACTCAAAATAGGCGCAGCATCTGCGCGGTAGTGCAGCACACAGGCATTGGCACCGCTGGCCACAATGGAGCCGTACGCTGGGTATTGGGAGCCATGTTGGCGAAATTCGTGAAGCAGTTCGGCATCCAGATGGTATTCACGGACGTCTTGCCCAGCTCTCAACATGCTCGCCGATCTTTTCATGGCGCGAATGTGCGCGCCCGCACTGATTTGAGATGCGCGGCGCATGATGCCCAGTTCATGCGCGTCTTTGACCAAACGCATTTCATCCAAAATGCCGCACACATCGCGTTGCTGCTCTGGGCACATT
>SXXD01000146.1 GCA_005789685.1 Burkholderiales bacterium | reverse complement strand
GCGGACTCCAAAACCTTCTTCACAATGCCAGCAGCTTTTTTCTGCGTGAATGTGAGGATGTTCAAAGCTTGATCCACTTTTTTGCCGCGAATTAAATCGGCGACCAGGCGGCCTTTATCGACCGACAAACGGACGCCCCTGAGGACTGCACGTGTTTCCATGGTCTTTCCTTATTTCTTCTGGACTTTTTTGTCCGCTGGATGACCCTTGAATGTCCGGGTCAGAGCGAATTCACCCAGCTTGTGGCCAACCATTTGGTCAGTCACATACACAGGCACGTGTTGCTTGCCGTTGTGCACAGCAATGGTCAGGCCGATGAAATCGGGCAAAACCATAGAACGACGTGACCATGTTTTGATGGGCTTTTTGTCTTTCGTTGCAACGGCTTTTTCAACCTTGGCAACGAGGTGATGGTCAACAAATGGACCTTTTTTAAGTGAGCGTGTCATTGGCTACCCTTTACTTCTTGCGACGCGACACGATCATGACCTGCGTGCGCTTGTTGTTACGGGTACGGTAGCCCTTGGTCAGGTTACCCCATGGGTCTACTGCATGACGGCCTTCACCGGTACGACCTTCGCCACCGCCGTGTGGGTGGTCAACTGGGTTCATGGCCACACCGCGGACGGTAGGACGAATACCCATCCAACGCTTCACACCGGCTTTGCCCAACTGGCGCAAACTGTGTTCTTCGTTGGCGACTTCACCAATGGTGGCACGGCATTCAATGTGAATCTTGCGAACTTCACCGGAACGCATACGCACTTGAGCGTAGATGCCTTCACGGGCCAACAACGTGGCAGAAGTACCAGCAGAGCGTGCGATTTGAGCGCCAGCGCCTGGTTTCAATTCGATGCAGTGAATGGTTGAACCCACTGGAATGTTGCGGATGGGCAATGTATTGCCTGCACGAATCGGGGCTTCCGAACCGGACAACAATGTGGCGCCCACTTCCAAACCACGCGGTGCAATGATGTAACGACGCTCACCGTCTGCGTAGCAAACCAGTGCAATGTGCGCTGTGCGGTTAGGGTCGTACTCAATGCGTTCCACTTTGGCTGGAATGGCATCTTTGTTGCGTTTGAAGTCAACAACACGGTAGTGATGTTTGTGTCCACCACCCTTGTGACGGGTTGTGATGTGACCGTTGTTGTTGCGACCCGCTTTTTGGTGCTGTGCTTCGAGCAACGGCGCGTAGGGCTCACCTTTGTGCAAGTGATCGCGAGTGACCTTCACAACGCCACGTTGGCCGGGTGAGGTTGGTTTGAGTTTAATGACTGCCATGATTAAGCGGCCTCCCCTGAGAGGTTCAGCTCTTGACCTGGCATCAAGGTGACATAGGCTTTGCGAACATTGTCGCGGCGGCCGATTGTCTTGCCAAAACGCTTGGTCTTGCCTTTGGTGTTCACCACAGACACGCCTTTAACTTCCACCTTGAACATCAGCTGCACTGCAGCTTTGATTTCAGGCTTGGTAGCGTCCTGCAGCACTTTGAATGTGACTGCGTTTGATTTTTCTGCAACCATGGTGGCCTTCTCGGACACGATGGGGGCAACCAACACAGCCATCAGACGACCTTCGTCAAACTTTTGTGTGCTCATGCGAACATCTCCTTGAGTTTGTCGACAGCGCCTTTGGTGACGACCACTTTCTTGAAGTGCACCAAAGAAACTGGATCGGCGTAGCGGGGCTCAACAATCAGAATGTTGACCAGATTGCGAGAAGCCAAATACAAGTTTTCGTCAACTTCTTCTGCAATGACCAAGACAGAGTCGAGGTTCATGGCTTTGAATTTGGCAGCCAATAGCTTGGTTTTGGGAGACTCAACCTTGAAGGAGTCAACCACCGCCAAACGGCCTTCGCGTGCCAATTGAGAGAAGATAGAAGCCATACCAGCGCGGTACATCTTCTTGTTGATTTTCTGTGTGAAGTTCTCGTCGGGCATGTTCGGGAAAATCCGACCGCCGCCGCGCCAAAGAGGCGAAGAAGTCATACCAGCACGTGCACGACCGGTGCCTTTTTGCTTGAATGGCTTCTTGGTTGAGTGGTGAACTTGTTCACGGTCTTTTTGAGCGCGGGTGCCTTGACGGGCGTTGGCTTGGTAAGCCACCACGATCTGGTGAATCAAGTCTTCGTTGTAGGCACGACCGAAAACGGTTTCGGGTGCATCAAATTTAGCTGACGCTTGACCTTGGTCGTTGAGGAGTTCGAGCTGCATCAGTTCGCTCCTTTGACTTTGATGGCGGGACGCACTGTGACGAAACCGCCTTTGGAACCAGGAATTGAGCCTCGAATGAGGAGCAAGCCACGGACTTCATCAACACGCACAACGTCAAGGTTCTGGGTGGTGCATGTGACATCACCCATGTGACCTGACATGCGCTTACCAGGGAACACACGACCTGGGTCTTGTGCCATGGAGATGGAACCAGGCACATTGTGTGAACGGCTGTTACCGTGCGATGCGCGCTGTGATTTGAAGTTGTGACGCTTGATGGTGCCCGCGAAGCCTTTACCAATGGAGGTGCCTTGCACGTCCACTTTTTGGCCCACAGCAAACACCGTAGCAGGCACAGCAGCGCCAGCGGCGTACCGAGCTGCTGTATCAGCAGTCACTTTGAATTCTTGAATGATTTCACCGGCTTCGACGCCTGCTTTCGCAAGGTGACCGGCAATTGGCTTGGTGACACGCGATGCTTTACGCGCGCCAAACGTAACCTGAAGGGCCACGTAGCCATCGTTCTCTTGGGTTTTCACCTGGGTCACACGGTTGTTAGAAACATCTACCACTGTGACAGGCACTGCGTCCCCATCATCAGTGAACAGACGCATCATGCCCACCTTGCGGCCCAGCAACCCTAGGGAGTTGCTAAGACTCATGTTTTTTCTCCAATACTTCCACCCCAGCGACTTCAATTGGCCCCTGGGTTTGGCCTAGGTTTAGCTAGGCTTAATGTGAAAGAAGGTTAATGTAAATCTCAACCCAAATTGGGCAGAGCCTCGAATTATAGCCACAGGCCATAGGTCATGGCAAGCGTTTTTTAAATTCAAGTCTTTTTGGGGCTTTTTCAGACCCCGATGAGCACATTGCAAGCTTGGTTTCCCAAACCAGCAAAGACTCAACTTTTTTAGAATTACAGCAAATGAATACTTAATTACTGCAACTTGATTTCGACGTCGACGCCAGCAGGCAAGTCCAACTTCATCAAGGCGTCTACAGTTTTGTCTGTAGGGTCTACGATGTCCATCAGGCGCTGGTGCGTGCGAATTTCGAACTGGTCACGGCTGGTCTTGTTGACGTGCGGTGAACGCAGAATGTCAAAACGCTTCATGCGTGTTGGCAAAGGCACGGGGCCTTTGACAATGGCGCCGGTGCGCTTGGCAGTGTCAACGATCTCAGCGGCAGACTGGTCGATCAATTTGTAGTCAAACGCTTTGAGGCGAATGCGGATTTTTTGTTTTGCGGACATGTTGTTGCTCCAGACTTCAATGTGTTGAATTAAGCGAGGATTTTGGCAACAACGCCAGCGCCCACAGTGCGGCCGCCTTCGCGGATCGCAAAGCGCAAACCTTCTTCCATGGCGATCGGGTTGATCAAATTCACAGTGATCGACACGTTGTCGACTGGCATCACCATCTCTTTGCCTTCTGGCAATTCAATGGCACCTGTCACATCCGTTGTACGGAAGTAGAACTGAGGGCGG
>SXXD01000145.1 GCA_005789685.1 Burkholderiales bacterium | reverse complement strand
CGCATCGAAGGCACACAGGTCGTCAAAAATATTCCTGGTTTTGAAGACGACATGTCTCGCGTCATCACAGCCAATTTCGGCGATGTGCGTGTGATCGGTGGCTATTTTCCAAACGGCCAAGCGCCTGACAGTGACAAGTTCGTTTACAAAATGCGCTGGCTGGCGGCATTGCACCAGTGGGTGAAGCAAGAGATGTCAGCCCACCCCAAGCTGGTACTGATGGGTGACTACAACATCACATTTGACGACCTCGATGTGTGGGACCCTGTGGGCATGGCAGGCACCATTCACTGCACACCCGAAGAGCGAGAGCATCTGAACAGCTTAATTCAATTGGGTTTGCACGACAGCTTCAGGCTGTTTGAGCAACCCGAAAAAAGCTTCAGTTGGTGGGACTACCGTGACTTTGGTTTCAAACGAAACCGCGGTATGCGCATCGATCACATTTTGATCACAGACGCATTGAAGGCTTGCGCCACAGGCTGCGTGATCGACAAAGTGCCTCGCAAAAACGAGCGCCCTAGCGATCACACACCTGTTGTACTGACGCTGAGCTAAGCCTTGTGGGCTGCCATGGCCTTGGCCACTTCCAAACTGCCTTGACCCGAACCCGAACCTGGAACCAACTCGCCGTGGCGGTCTTTCACTTGCGCCATGGCTGCCAGCAATTGCTCTGGCGTGAGATCTGACATACCCAAATGCACACCCTGAGTGAGGGTGATGTTGGCAACCTCAAAGCTACCCGCACCTGCGCACATGATGGTTCTGTTTGGCGCATCTTCACAAGCCATGACCAACATGGCGGGCACCACAGCTTGTGGCTCAAGCGCTTTCAAAACAGCTTCAGGCATAAGACCTTCGGTCATGCGAGTGGCCGCAGTGGGTGCCAAAGAATTAACCCGAATATTGTATTTTTCGCCTTCAATAGAAAGTGTTTGCATCAGGCCTGCCAGTGCCATTTTGGCGGCACCATAGTTGGCTTGGCCAAAGTTGCCGTACAGACCACTGGAAGAAGTGGTCATGACGATGCGGCCATAACTTTGTGCCTGCATGATGGGCCAAACCGCTTTGGTGCAATGCACAGCACCCATCACGTGAACTTCCATGACCAAGCGAAAATCTGAAATTTCCATTTTGGAAAAACTTTTGTCGCGCAAAATGCCAGCATTGTTCACCAAGATGTCAACGCGTCCCCATTTGTCCATGGCTTGCTTCACCATGGCCTGAACCGCTTCGTAGTCGATCACAGATGCGCCGTTGGCGATCGCCTCGCCACCCGCACTGATGATTTCGTCTACCACCGCTTGGGCTGCGCTGACAGAGCCACCCTCTCCGTGGACATTGCCCCCCAGGTCATTCACCAGCACTTTAGCGCCGCGCTTGGCCAACGCCAACGCGTGTTGTTTGCCCAAGCCGCCACCTGCACCTGTGACAATGGCGACACGTCCTTGAAATTCGATACTCATTTGCATTCCTCAATCTGATAGCCTTGCGATATTACTCAAATTTAAGCCTTTATGGAAATCACTTCTCACATCGTTGACACCCCACCGCGCGACGCAGCCACTGTTTTAATGCTGCGCGAGGGTTCAAATGGTTTAGAAGTTTTGTTGCTCAAACGACATACCGACTCGAAGGATTTGGGTGGGGCCTTTGTATTTCCAGGTGGAAAGCGCGATGAGGCCGATACAAGTCCTAGTGCCTTGGCCAGCCTAGACCAACCCCTCTCAGCTTTGCATGCACAACTTGGCGAACCAGACATTGCGCCTGAGCATGCCGCAAGCTTGTTCGTTGCTGCCTTGCGAGAAGCTCAAGAAGAATGTGGCTTGCAACTCAGGTGCGCTGACTTGCGACCTTGGTCGCGTTGGATCACACCTCGCATGCCCTCCATGATGTCAAAGCGCTTTGACACACGTTTCTTTTTAGCTAGGGCGCCGGCTTTACAAATTGCGGTTCAAGACAATCACGAAACCACGGAAGTCTTGTGGACCACACCCAGGCAGGCACTGGTGCAATATTGGGCAGGAGAAATACTGTTGGCTCCGCCTCAAATAATGAGCTTGTCGCACTTGAGTATTTTTAACTCTGTCGATCATGCCCTAGAGGATGCGGCGCTGCGTACGCCTCCTGTGATTCAACCAGAGCCCTTCGATGTGGAAGGCATGAGGGTGATTTGCTATCCTGGAGATCCGAAACACCCCGTCCAACAGCGCGCCCTTCCAGGCCCTTCAAGGCTGCACTTTAGAAACAAGCGCTTTGAACCAGAAGGTGGTTTGGATGCCCTGCTTCACGGAAAGTTGTAAAGCATGACATCTCCTCGCTTTTTGTCCATGGAAAAAGCCATCGGCTATTTGGGAGATGCCAGCAGCGCTCAGCAACTGTTGACAACGCTCAACAGCACGCTTCTCACTGACGGCCCAGTCATTGCAAGCGCTATTCAAAATCGCAACTTCGAAGTTTTGCAAAAAATATGGCACCAACTGAAAGGCTTTGCGCCCGTGTTTTGCCAAGATGCCTTAGTGGCTGAAATTGCACGCACCGAAAGCTTATGCAAACACATTGCGTCACAACAAGAACAAGATGTCGCCCTGTCAGCCTGTGAACTTTTACAAGCTAGTTTGCAAGCGCTTCAGCGTGAGGCTGCCGCTCAAATTTTGCAAGCGGCTGCGACAACCAAGCCTCTAACACCTTAGGGTCTTGCACCAGCCTAAGCGTGTCAAATGCTTGCTGTGCCTCAGGGTAGTGCCGGCGCAAATAATTGAGCCACTGTTTCAAGCGCCCAGAACGATGGCGCGGCGCCACATGCAAACTCATGCGCTTCCAAAAAACACTGAGCAGGGGCCACAACTGTTGCCAAGAAAATTTCTGTGGCATGTCTGCCAGTGACATCCCTTGCGACTGCGCATCATGAAATTTAATTTCCAATGCAAGCCCAGGATTGTTCACCATGCCGCGGCCAATCATGATGTCATTGCAGCCAGTGACTTCACGGCAACGAATGGCGTCGGCCACAGTCCAGATTTCGCCATTGGCCACCATCGGCAATTTCACACTCTGACGAAGGTCGGCAATACGATCCCAATAAGCAGGCGGCCGGTAGCCATGCGCCTTGGTGCGGGCGTGCACCACCAACTGATCTGCGCCAGCTGCCTCAATGGCTTGGGCGCAATCTTCCGCACGCAAATCGTCGTTAAAGCCCAAACGCATTTTGGCGGATACAGGCACATTGCTTGGCACAGCACGGCGCACGGCAGCCACAATTTGTCCAACCAATTCTGGCTCATCAAGAAGCACCGCACCCCCACGATGACGATTGACCGTTTTGGCAGGGCAACCAAAGTTCAAATCTATGCCAGCAGGATTGAGCTTGGCCAAGCGCGCCGCATTGGCTGCCAAAATTTCGGGGTCGGAGCCCAACAATTGAGTTCTAACTGGCACTCCCGCATGCGTTTTACTTTCATTCAACAACTCTGGCACCACCCGGTAGAACGCTCTTTTTGGAAGCACCGCATCGGTCACTCGAATAAATTCAGACACACACAAATCAATGCCGCCCGCACGAGTGAGCGTGTCACGCAGGCTGTGGTCCAACAGCCCTTCCATTGGGGCCAGCAAAATTTTCATCTACGCCAATGTTTTAAGCCAAGGAACGCTTCATTCGAACTTCTTCCACTTTGACAGTCCCAATAGGCACCGTACGCGCTGTGTTCATTTCACGCTTGAAGCCGGCCAATTCATGAAAACGAACTGTGCGTTCGTTTAACAAAGGAACCCAAATGGTCACATCGGTGCAATCTTCTTCAAGCAAACCTTCGCGAGCAGCGTCCCACAAAGCCAAGCCAACACCTTCGCCCAATCGATCGGGGTCGGCATAAATGGCCCAAATTTCACCCATGGTGTTTTTGGACTTAGGGTCGCGCGAACGGTCATAGCCCACAAAACCCACAATGCTGCCGCCTTCCAATGCCACCAGAACTTGGGGCTCACCGTATTCAATGGCTTCTTTCCAGTAAGACACTCGCTTGGCCATGGGCGTGGCATCCCAATGCGCTTCAGGCACTTGGCCCGCGTAAGCGGCACGGCTTGCGATGAGGTGCAATTGCGCCACATCGGCGGCTTCATTTTTGGTAGCAAATCGAACTTCAAAATCAGACATATCGGTCAATGTTAGAGTCTCAAAACCCTAGATTGTCGCCTGAACTTGGAAACTTCTGTCCTTTATGCTGAATCAGACCCTAAAAAGCTTTCCCTCTGGGTATCTTTTAAACATGTTTTTCGATTCTTTTCTGACTCATATTCAAAAGCTTTCACAAAGCACAGAAAGTTTTCTGAGCTTGCGAGCCAAAATATTGGTATTCAAACGAACTTCACTGACACACCTTAAAAAGCAGTGGCGCATGCTTGTATTGCAGGGCCGATGACCATGTCCACATTGGATCTGGTTTACCTCGACGATCAGCTGGTGGTTCTGAATAAACCCTCAGGCTTACTCAGTGTGCCCGGCCGCGGCGAAGACAAACAAGACTGCCTTATTGCCAGAGCACAAAGTGAATGGCCCGATGCACTGACAGTG
>SXXD01000144.1 GCA_005789685.1 Burkholderiales bacterium | reverse complement strand
TTGAAACCATTCAAGCGATATCCCTCTGGTGCGTCAACGGCACTGCATTGCATGGCGGCCACATCGGAGCCCGCATCGGGCTCACTCAGGGCAAAGGCTGCCAAAGCTTCGCCCTTGGCCACTCGTGGCAAGTAGGCGGCTTGTTGCTCGGGTGTGCCCTTGAGGCTAATGGCCCCTGCACCCAAACCCTGCATGGCAAACGCAAAATCGGCTAAGCCGTGATGCCACGCTAACTCTTCGCGCAACAAACAAATGGTGCGCGTGTCAATGACATCGGCGACGGCACCATACGCGATGCCTGCAATGGCAGGCTTCAACCAACCACCTTGTCCCAAAGCCTTGACCAGACTCACACATTCACGGTCAATGGCTTCTCGCGATTCATCGTGTCCATGCTGATCGGCAAACTGCTTCGATGTCCATTCTTGTAATTGAGTTTTGAAAACTCGATGCGCCTCATCAAAGAAGGGCCATGCCAAGTGAGAGGCTGAATTCATGTTCAATTTCCTTCGAAGACGGGCGTTTGCTTGGCCACAAAGGCGTGATAGGCCCTGTGAAAATCATTGGTGACCATGCAAATGGCTTGGGCTTGCGCTTCGGCTTCAATGGCTTCGTCCACCCCCATGTTCCATTCTTGTTGCAGCATTTTCTTGGTCATGCCGTTGGCAAAGGTAGGGCCACTGGCCAGCATGTGAGCCATGGCTTGAGCCTCTGACAAAACAGTTTCAGGTGTGCACACTCGGTTGTAAAAACCCCAGCGCTCGGCTTCTTCACCTGGCAAACCGCGGCCTGTGTAAAGCAGTTCTGAGGCACGCCCCTGCCCAATCACGCGGGGCAATAATGCACATGCACCCATGTCGCATCCGGCCAAGCCCACTTTGTTGAACAAAAAATAAGTTTTGCTGCGCGCCGTGCCATAACGCAAGTCAGAAGCCAGCGCCAGCAACGCACCTGCACCTGCACAGATGCCATCGATGGCAGACACAATGGGCTGCGGGCAGGCGCGCATGGCCTTGACCAAATCTCCGGTCATGCGCGTGAAAGCCAGCAAGCCCGGCATATCTAGTTTGGTAAGAGGCCCAATGATTTCATGCACATCGCCACCCGAACAAAAGTTATCACCTGCACCCGTAACGACCACAGCGTGCACATCTTCTGCATAGGCCAGCGCGCGAAATAAATCGCGCATTTCGGCATAAGACTCAAATGACAAAGGATTTTTTCGCTCAGGTCGGTTCAATGTCAGGGTGGCCACACCCTCCTTCACTTCAAACAGCACATGCTCAGCTTTGTAATGGGCCAACTTGTTGTTGTGGCGAGGCAATTGCTGTGGCTGGCCAGGTAAGTACTTTTGACTCATGACATCTCCTCTTGTTTCTGTAAATTCTTTTTCATGGCACCCAGCAAGGTGTACATCTGGCTATGTTGGTTGTTGGACAAGCCAGAAAAAATATCGGCCACCCACTCTTCATGCGCAAATGCCATCTCAGTAAATGCTTCACGGCCTGCTGCCGTTAACTTGACAGTGAATGACCTTCGATCGCTCAAACCTACTTGGCGGGCCACCAATTTTTCTTTTTCAAGCTGATCCACAATGGTGGTGATGTTGCCACCTGTAACCATCATGCGCCGCGACAACTCTCCCATGCTCAGGCCATCAGGGTGCCTTTCAAGCTGGGCCATCAAATCAAACCTCGGCAGCGTGATGTCAAAAGACTCACGCAGCTTTTGACGAATCTTGTCTTCCACGCGCGTGGTGCAAGACAACAATCGCAGCCACAATCTCAAAGAAGCATGCTGATCGGCATGCGCTCTGTATTCGTGGTCGGCGTTAAGGATTTCACTCATCAGTTTTCTCCTTTGTTGGCTGCAGGTGATGCAGGTGATCCGGTCATGGCGCTCGCTCGCTCAAAATTGGCTTCCATTTGCCGCTTGCCCGACACATAGGCCTTGTGCCAGTTCAAATCGGTGTAGCCAATGCGTGCAGCTTCTTGCATCGTCCATGAGGGATTGGCCAAATGCGGCCGTGCTATGGCGCACAAGTCGGCACGTCCAGCCGCAATGATGCTGTTCACATGATCGGCTTCAGAAATAGCGCCTACGGCAATGGTTCTCACGCCGGCTTCATTTCGAATTCGATCGGCAAAGGGAGTTTGAAACATGCGGCCATACACAGGCTTCTCTCGCTTGTCCACTTGGCCTGAGGAGCAATCGACAAAGTCAACGCCGGCTGCTTTGAAATGCTTGGCAATTTCAATGGCGTCGTCTGGCGTAATGCCCCCTTCCACCCAATCGTGCGCCGATATGCGAACCGACATGGGTTTGTCTTGGGGCCACACTTTGCGCAGGGCTGAAAAAACTTCCAACGGAAACTTCAGCCGATTTGCTAGCGAGCCACCAAATTCATCCCGCCTCTGATTGGTCAAAGGTGAAATAAAGCCCGACAACAAATAGCCGTGTGCACAGTGCAGCTCCAGCCAATCAAAACCAGCTTTCGCGCCACGCTCTGCTGCCGATACAAAGGCGGCCAACACGGCCAACATCTCGGCACGCGTCATTTCATGCGGCACTTGGCTCACGCCTTCCATGTAGGGCAAAGCAGAGGGCGCCATCAATTCCCAATTGGCACCATCTCTGGTTGCATCGGCAAGCGGCATGTCCATGCCATCCCAGGCCCGACGGGTTGAACCTTTTCGACCCGCATGCCCCAATTGCAATGCGATTTTGGCCTCCGATTGCGCATGCACAAAATTCACAATGCGTGTCCATGCCTGTTGTTGCTCGTCGTTCCATAAACCCGGACAACCCGGTGTGATACGACCCTCTGGTGTCACACAAGTCATCTCGGTAAACACGATGGCTGCGCCACCTACTGCACGCGCACCGTAGTGC
>SXXD01000143.1 GCA_005789685.1 Burkholderiales bacterium | reverse complement strand
CTTTGAGCACCCAGTGTGGGTGACACAGCATCGTTTGTTTCAACAGTGAACGGTGCATCGTAAGTACCGGTGCGCAGCACTTGCAAAGGCGGCGATGTTCGGCGTACAACTTGGCTTGACAAGCCAGTGGCCACCACGGTCACGCGAATTTCATCGCCCAAACTTTCGTCGTAAGCAGTCCCATAAATGACGTGTGCGCTTTCTGAAGCATACGCACGGATGGTGTTCATGGCTTGCTTGGATTCGCTCAACTTGAGTGAGCCTTTGGCGGCGCTGATCAAAACCAACACGCCTTTGGCGCCTGACAAATCAATGCCCTCCAACAGTGGGCATGCCACGGCTTGCTCAGAGGCAATGCGTGCACGGTCAGGACCGCTTGCAGACGCGGTACCCATCATGGCTTTGCCGGGCTCACCCATCACGGTGCGAACATCTTCAAAGTCGACGTTCACGTGACCTGGCACATTGATGATTTCAGCAATACCGCCGACGGCGTTTTTCAGCACGTCGTTGGCATGCGCAAACGCTTCGTCTTGGGTCATGTCTTCGCCGCCTGGCAATTCCATGAGCTTTTCATTCAGCACAACGATCAGTGAGTCAACGTTGGCCTCTAATTCTGCCAAACCAGATTCAGCACTTTGCATGCGTCGACCGCCTTCGAAGTCAAAAGGCTTGGTGACCACACCCACAGTTAGGATGCCCATCTCTTTGGCCACACGCGCAATCACAGGCGCTGCACCAGTGCCGGTACCACCGCCCATGCCGGCCGTGATGAACAACATGTGCGCTCCTTCAATGGCAGCGCGAATGTCCTCAATCGCTCCCTCAGCTGCATCGCGACCTTTTTCTGGTTTACTGCCTGCACCCAAACCGGTTTGACCCAATTGAATAAAGCGGTGCGCTGCGCTGCGAGCCAATGCTTGCGCATCGGTGTTGGCGCAAATGAATTCGACGCCCTGTACATTGCGCTCGATCATGTGCTCAACGGCGTTACCGCCGCCACCGCCCACGCCGATCACTTTGATTTGCGTTCCTTGGTTGAACTCTTCGACTTGGATCATTTCAATGCTCATGGTGCTCTCCTAAAACTGTTGCAGTTGCCTAAATATTGATTTTTGAAAATTTTATTTTTTGGATTAAGTGGGTTTCAACATCGCCGATGCGGACTCCCCCTTGCCAAGTAAAGTTTGCGCCAATCCATCAGAAGTTCCCCACGATGAAATCTTTAAAACGCGTGAAGGCATTGTTCATCGAACCCTTCTTTTGTGAAACTTTGAAGCCTCTTAAGCGTGCCAAACGGGCTTCTTCCATCAAACCCATGACGGTGGCCACGCGGGGTTGGCTGACCATGTCAGACAATGCCCCGTTGTATTTGGGTACGCCGCGGCGCACGGGCTTCAAGAAGATGTCCTCGCCCAACTCCACCATGCCTGGCATGACGGCGCTGCCGCCTGTGAGCACAATGCCTGAAGACAAAACTTCTTCGTAACCAGACTCGCGAATGACTTGTTGTACCAAGGAGAAAATTTCTTCAACGCGCGGCTCGATCACACCGGCCAATGCTTGCTTGGACAACATGCGGGGCGCACGATCGCCCAAACCAGGCACTTCGACTTGTGCCTCAGGATCAGCCAACAGCTGCTTAGCACAACCACTCTCCACCTTGATGTCCTCTGCATCTTTGGTGGGGGTGCGCAGCGCCATGGCAATGTCGCTGGTAATCAAATCGCCTGCAATGGGAATGACTGCCGTGTGGCGAATAGCACCATTGGTAAAGATGGCCACGTCGGTGGTGCCTGCACCAATGTCTACGCAGGCCACCCCCAACTCGCGTTCGTCTTCGGTTAGCACAGCCAAACTAGAAGACAAGGGATTGAGCAAGAGCTGGTCAACTTCCAAACCGCAACGGCGTACACACTTGATGATGTTCTCGGCTGCACTTTGCGCACCTGTGACGATGTGCACTTTGGCTTCAAGGCGCATGCCGCTCATACCAATAGGCTCTTTCACATCTTGACCATCAATCACAAACTCTTGGGGCGCGACCAACAACAGGCGTTGGTCGGATGAAATGTTGATTGCACGGGCGGTTTCAACCACACGGGCAACATCGGCTGGCGTTACTTCTTTGTCTTTCACCGCCACCATGCCGCTTGAGTTCAAACCTCGAATGTGACTGCCCGTGATACCCGTGTTAACGCGTGTAATTTTGCAATCGGCCATCAACTCGGCTTCTTTCAAAGCTTGCTGAATACTCTGTACCGTGGCGTCTATGTTGACCACCACACCACGTTTTAAGCCATTGCCAGGGGCAACGCCCATGCCGGCCAGCTTCAATTCGCCACCTGGCATGACCTCGGCAACGACGACCATGACCTTGGAAGTTCCAATGTCCAGTCCGACCACCAAATCTTTGTATTCTTTTGCCATATGTCCAACCGTTCTGATCTAAATCTTCAATTTGCCAATTAAGGTTTGTTCACACTGTCTGCCACCAAAGTGGTTACACCCTTCAATTTCAGGGCATACGCACTTTCGTATCTCAAATCTGCTGACAACAAGGAGCTTGCAGTCCGCCCATATCGAG
>SXXD01000142.1 GCA_005789685.1 Burkholderiales bacterium | reverse complement strand
TTGCTGCTGCAATGCGAAGAGTTGGCTGTGATTGACAACTTGTCTGGCAAACTTTATTTGATGGTCTATGCAGACCCAGGCATGCCTGAGGCTTATTCCAAAGCCAAAAAACGTTTGCGTGATTTGAAAGAGCAATTGAAGTATTCAGTCAGCGCACCGGTGGTCAACTCAACGCAAACGTATCCTGCAGAGCGTGACTTTAAAAAAGAAGATTATTTGAAGGCGGTGTTGGAAGCCAAGGGCCTCATTGAGGCTGGCGACTTCATGCAAGTACAAGTGGGCCAGCGCATTAAAAAGCGCTATACCGAAAGCCCCTTGTCTTTGTACCGCGCGCTCAGGTCACTGAACCCCAGCCCTTACATGTACTTCTACAACTTTGGTGACTTCCATGTGGTGGGTGCCAGCCCCGAAATTTTAGTGCGCCAAGAACAAACCGAAGAAGGTGTGAAAGTCACCATCAGGCCCTTGGCAGGCACACGCCCACGTGGCGCCACACCTGAAAAAGACAAAGCAGCCGAGCTCGAATTGGTCAACGATCCCAAAGAGCGCGCCGAGCACGTCATGCTGATTGACTTGGCCCGCAACGACATTGGCCGCATTGCCAAAATAGGTTCTGTAAAAGTGACCGAAGCCTTTGCCATAGAGCGCTACAGCCATGTGATGCACATTGTGAGCAATGTCGAAGCCATTTTGAAAGAGGGCATGACCAACATGGATGTGCTCAAGGCCACTTTTCCAGCGGGCACACTCACAGGTGCACCCAAGGTTCATGCCATGGAACTGATCGACAAACTCGAACCCACCAAGCGCGGTGTGTATGGCGGGGCTTGTGGCTATTTGAGCTACGCGGGTGACATGGATGTCGCCATTGCCATTCGCACAGGCATCATCAAAGACCAAGTGTTGTATGTGCAGGCCGCGGCGGGCGTGGTGGCCGACTCGGTGCCCGAGCTGGAGTGGAAAGAAACCAAACACAAAGCGCGCGCCTTGTTGCGTGCCAGTGAGTTGGTGGAAGAAGGCTTGGAGTAATCAACATGAAAAAAATCAAACTGTTGATGGTCGACAACTACGACTCTTTCACTTACAACATCGTCCAGTACTTTGGCGAGCTCGGTGCCGACATTGAAGTCTTTCGCAACGATGAAATTGACCTTGAGGGCATCGCCGCCAAAAAGCCCGATCGTTTGGTCATTTCGCCAGGGCCCTGCTCGCCTGCAGAGGCGGGTATTTCAGTGGCGGCTATTCAGCACTTTGCCGGCAAGTTGCCTATCTTGGGCGTTTGCTTGGGCCATCAAAGCATTGGTGCGGCATTTGGCGGCAAAATTGTGCGGGCGCAAGAATTGATGCATGGCAAAACCAGTGTCATTCAAACCACGCAGCAGGGTGTCTTTAGAAGCCTTCCCCAACAATTCACAGTCAATCGATACCATTCATTGGCCATTGAACGTGCAAGTTGCCCAGCCGATTTGGATATTACCGCTTGGACCGACGATGGCGAAATCATGGGTGTTCGCCACAAAAGTTTGGCCATTGAAGGCGTTCAATTTCACCCAGAATCTATTCTCACTGAGCATGGTCATGCCATGCTGAAAAATTTCTTGGAAGACCACTGACATGAACACAAGCACATCTTCTTCAGCGCGCGTCGATCTTCGAAGCGACACCGTCACACGACCAACTGCCGGCATGCGAGAAGCCATGGCCCAAGCTTTGGTCGGCGATGATGTGTTTGGCGATGACCCCAGCGTGAACGAGCTGCAGGAAAAAATTGCCAACATGTTGGGCTTTGAAGCGGCCCTCTTCATGTCCACAGGCACACAAAGCAACTTGTGCGGCATCTTGTCGCATTGCCAGCGTGGCGATGAATACATTGCGGGACAGATGGCACACTGCTATCGATGGGAAGGGGGCGGTGCAGCGGTGTTTGGCAGCGTTCAACCACAGCCACTCGCTCAACAAGCTGATGGCAGTTTGGCATTGCAAGACATTGAGGCTGCTATCAAACCCGATGACGCCCACTTTGCAAAAACCAAAATGGTGGCCTTGGAAAATACATGGGGTGGCAAAGTGCTGCCGCAAAGTTATTTGAACGACTACAGCAAATTTGTTCAAGAAAAAGGTTTGGCCCGCCATCTAGACGGTGCGCGCTTGTTCAATGCAGCGGTGGCGCAAGCGACAGCACGGGGCACTTCACCTTACGATGAAGTCAAAAACATCGCCCAATGTTTTGACAGTGTCTCTGTTTGCTTTAGCAAAGGCTTGGGTGCTCCGATGGGGTCTGCTTTGTGTGGCTCCAAAGAATACATCGCCAAAGCGCATCGCCTGCGAAAAATGGCCGGTGGTGGCTTGCGTCAAGCGGGCTTCATGGCGGCTGCCGTTTCTTACGCGTTAGACCATCACGTGACAAGAATGGCCGAAGACCATCAACTCATGGCGCATTTGGCGCAAGGCTTGGCAGGCATTCCCGGCCTGCAATTTGAAACACCTCAAACCAATATTTTGTTTGTTGATTTGGTGGGTGAAGCCAAACCTCGTGGCGCGGCTTTGCAAGCCCATTTAAAAACTGAAGGCATCGACATGACAGGTTTGTACCGACTGCGATTTGTCACGCACTTGGATGTCGACCGTGCAGGCGTTGACCGCGCTATTGCAGCCATACGCCAGTTCTTCGGCGCTTGATTGCCAAGGCCTAGGAACTATTGCCATTTTCATGAATTGAAAAACAAAGACCATCATGCCCATCACGCCACAAGAAGCCTTACAAAGAACCATCGAGCACCGTGAAATTTTTCACGACGAAATGTTGCACATCATGCGCATGATCATGAATGGTGAATTGACGCCTGTCGTGACAGCCGCTCTCATTACAGGCTTGCGCGTGAAGAAAGAAACCATTGGCGAAATTACCGCTGCAGCTCAAGTGATGCGAGAGTTTTCAACCAAGGTCAACGTGCCTGACACGCGTCACTTGGTGGACATCGTGGGCACGGGCGGTGATGGCTCGCACACCTTCAATATTTCAACCTGCTCTATGTTTGTGGCTGCTGCTGCAGGCGCAAAAACAGCCAAGCATGGCGGCCGCAGTGTCAGCAGCAAATCGGGCAGCGCTGATGTGCTTGAAAGCTTGGGTGCCAACATCAACTTGTCACCAGAAAAAATTGCGCAGTGTGTGCAAGAGGTGGGCATTGGTTTTATGTTTGCGCCCAACCACCATCCCGCCATGAAAAATGTAGCGGCTTTGCGCAAGGAGTTGGGCGTCCGAACCATTTTCAATATCTTGGGGCCGCTGACCAATCCCGCGGGTGCGCCCAACATCTTGATGGGTGTGTTTCACTCCGACTTGGTGGGCATTCAAATCCGCGCCTTACAACGCTTGGGGGCCGAGCATGCGCTGGTGGTCTACGGCCGCGATGGCATGGACGAAGTGAGCTTGGGCGCATCCACCTTGGTGGGTGAATTGAAAGACGGCCATCTCTCTGAATATGAAATTCACCCTGAAGACTTTGGCATGGCCATGGCCAGCCACCGCGCGCTTCGCGTCGAAACGCCCGAGGAATCGCAAGCGGTTTTGCGCGGTGTTTTGAACAACGAGGCTGGCGCAGCGCGCGACATCGTCATTTTGAATGCGGGTGCGGCTTTGTATGCCGCAAATGTCACGGCTTCCATCAAGGACGGCATTGCTTTAGCGCGCCAAGTCATTGAGTCTGGCGCAGCCAAACAAAAGCTAGAACAATTCATTGCATTCACCCAAAAAACAGGCAGCGCAGCATGAGTGACATTCTGAAAAAAATTGTGGCGGTCAAGCATGAAGAAATTGCTTTGGCCTCCCAAATGAAATCGTTTCAAGCGGTTCGTGCAGATGCAGAAAGCCGCGTCCTCACGCGTGATTTCGTGGGCGCCATTCAGCGAAAAATAGCCAATCAAGAAGCCGCCGTCATTGCTGAGATCAAAAAGGCCAGCCCGTCTAAAGGCGTGTTGCGCGCTGACTTTATACCCGCCGACATTGCGCAAAGTTATGCAGAGCACGGTGCAGCATGCTTGTCTGTTCTCACAGACGTTCAATTTTTCCAAGGCGGCAGCGATTATTTGAAACAAGCCAGAGCCAGTTGCGACTTGCCTGTGCTGCGCAAAGACTTCATGGTCGATGCCTATCAAATTTACGAATCGCGTGCCATGGGCGCCGACTGTATTTTGCTCATTGCAGCTTGCTTAGACGATGCCCAAATGAAGGACCTGGAGGCCATTGCCCGCAGTTTGGACATGGCGGTCTTGGTGGAAGTGCATGACGCAGAAGAACTAAGCCGCGCTTTGAAACTCAAGACGCCTTTGGTGGGCATCAACAACCGCAACCTTCGAAGCTTTGAGGTCAGCTTGGACGTCACCTTGGGCATGTTGAAAGATGTGCCCGTCGACCGAATTTTGGTCACAGAAAGCGGTATTTTGTCCACAGCAGATGTCCAAAAAATGCGTGAAGCGCATGTGAATGCCTTCTTGGTGGGCGAAGCTTTTATGCGTGCAGCCGATCCTGGCCAAGCGCTGGCCGATCTGTTTCATTGAGAGCAGCCAGCCAAAATGCGGCTGAATCAAACTGACTTGTTCTGCGGTGATGGCGCTCATTTGGCGCAACCGGCGCCCTCCAATCAGTTGCTTGCGTCCGATTGGCCGCCTTGCATGGAGACGCTCACAGAAGCCTGGCGCGAACTTTTAACTGAATTTTGGGGCAGCCCAGCGGGGCTTGTTTTAGACCACAAGTTGCGCGCCGGCTTGGCGGCAGGCAAAGTGATCTTTCCGCATTCTCCTTATCGGGCTTTGGCGCTCACCCCCTTTGAGGAAGTTCAAGTGGTGGTTTTGGGGCAAGACCCTTATCACGGCCCTGATCAGGCGCAGGGCTTGGCTTTTTCTGTGGGAGAGGGTCAGAAAATTCCGCCCAGTTTGCGCAATATTTTCAAAGAAATTCAGCGTGACTTGGGTTCGCCCATTCCCTCCGGTACCGACGCAGGCAGCTTGGTGCGTTGGGCTGAACAAGGCGTTTTACTGCTCAACACGGCATTGACAGTAGAGCAGTCAATACCTGCCAGTCATAGCGATTGGGGTTGGGGAGTGCTTACTGACAAAGTCATACAATCACTTTCTGCACACCCAAAGCCCAAAGCGTTTTTGTTGTGGGGCGCCCATGCCCAAAGCAAAGCCAGCCAGATTGAGGCTTTCAACGGCCAGGGCCGACACTTGGTTTTGAAGGCCAATCACCCATCGCCCTTATCTGCTTTGCGGCCACCCACCCCGTTCATGGGTTGTGGTCATTTTGGCCAGGTGAACCGCTGGCTTGAGGGGCAAAAGAAAACCCCCATCCTATGGTAATTTCGCCCTTGAAGCTTGCTGAAGCCTGAAAAAAAGTGGCATAATCCGAGATTCGCTGAGGAGGGGTGCCCGAGTGGCTAAAGGGGGCAGACTGTAAATCTGTTGGCTTACGCCTACACTGGTTCGAATCCAGTCTCCTCCACCAGCAAAACTTGCTTTGATGCTTACTTGGTGAATTACTTTTTGTAATTTATTTGGAGAGACTGCGGGAGTAGTTCAATGG
>SXXD01000141.1 GCA_005789685.1 Burkholderiales bacterium | reverse complement strand
AGATCTACAAGTACATGAACTTCGTCAAGATCGAAGAGTACGCAGAAGTAGCCAAGGGCGTCGCAGCCTAAAACTGCGCGCTAAACACTGTGCTTAAGCCCAAAAGATTTCGGTCTTTTGGGCTTTTTTGATGGGGCACAGGGTTTGCGCAATCAGATCGTTGCAAAATCAAGCTTGTGGAAAATACGATGATCATTGTGGGTGGTGGAATTGGTGGGCTTGCTGCCGCATTGGCATGTGGCCAAACCGGTGCCAAGCCGCAGGTGCTTGAGCGCGCAGCCACTTTCTCTGAAGTAGGTGCGGGTATCCAGATGGGCCCCAATATGACGCGCACTTTGCATGCTTGGGATTTGGCTGAAGACCTCAAAGAAATTGGGTTTACGCCGCACAGGCTAGAGGCTAAAGACACTCAAACTGGGCAAGTGATTGGGTCGCTGCGTTTAGGGCAGCGAAGCCTCGACGCCTATGGTGCACCTTATGTCACCGTGCACCGTGCTGATTTGCATCGTCTGTTGCTGCAAAAAATAATTAGCTCAGGCCTGGCTGAATTGCGTCTTGATTCAGAAGTGCAAGCCGTGCAGCAGAATGCGGCAGGTATCCAGATCAGTGGCACAAACTTACCTGCAAGTTTGACCGAATTTTCTAAATCCGCCGCCGTGTTAGGGGCCGACGGTCTTTGGAGCAAAATGCGCCAATTCGTGGTGCCGCTCATACCACCCAGGGTGACAGGCTTGTTAGCCTATCGAGCCCTTTTGCCTATGCAATCAGTGCCTGAAAAGTTGCGACTGCAAGATGTGAATGTTTGGGTAGGCCCCAGAGTTCATGCCGTGTTGTACCCCGTCAAATGTGGTGAGTATTTGAACCTGGTGGTGGTGGTCCAAGGGCCGCCTCCAGCCAGCTTGGATGACTGGGACCATGCAGGCAATAAACAAGACTTAGAAGTTGCCATGGGACCGATTCACGCCGACCTGCGCAACATGCTGGCAGCAGTGCCAGCCTGGCGACTGTGGCCACTTTGTGACCGTCCACCCCTACAAGGCCCTCATGAAATGGTGAAAGGCCGAATCGCTTTGTTAGGCGATGCAGCGCATCCCATGCGTCCGTTCTTGGCGCAAGGTGCAGGCATGGCCATTGAAGATGCTGCTGAATTGGCCAGAAGCTGGGCCAGAGCAGATTTGCAAGTAGAAGATCGCTTGCAAATGTACGCGCAAGCTCGTTGGGCTCGCAACGCCCAAGTGCAGCACCGCTCAATTCGAAATGGTCAGATTTTTCACCTTCAAGGGCCTCTGCGATGGGGCCGAAATGCGGCGATGAAACTCATGGGAGAATCCTTGATGGATGTCCCTTGGCTTTATTCAGGACCTTAACTGGGCGACAGTTTTTATGTGATGAGGCTAGTGCGCTTGAAGGCCTGATTCAGACTTTGCCAAGCAGTAAAAATTCCATCAATGCCTTTTGCGCATGCATGCGATTTTCGGCTTCATCCCACACCACAGACTGAGGTCCATCGATCACTTCTGCACTGACTTCCTCACCTCGGTGAGCGGGCAGACAGTGCATGAAAAGCGCATCGGGCTTGGCCATTTTCATCATCTCCTCGTCGACACACCAATCGGCAAACGCTTTTTTGCGGGCTTCGTACTCTGCTTCATAGCCCATGCTGGTCCACACATCGGTGGTGACCAAATCGGCGCCTTCACAAGCTTGCATCGGATCTTTGAAGAACTGCGTACTGGCAGCACTTCGAACGCCCACAACTGCCGGGTCAACTTCGTAGCCACTGGGCGTGCTCAGGTTGACCTTAAAGCCTAGTAAGTCGGCAGCTTGGAGCCAAGTGTTGGCCATGTTGTTGCCATCACCCACCCAGGCCACTGTTTTGCCTTGAATAGAGCCTCGGTGCTCGATGTAGGTAAAGATGTCTGCCAAGATTTGGCATGGGTGAAACTCATTGGTCAGGCCGTTGATGACAGGAACACGTGAATGCTTGGCAAAGGTTTCAATTTTGTCTTGCCCATAGGTTCGAATCATGACCAGATCGACCATGCGGCTGATCACTCTGGCGCTGTCCTCAATGGGTTCTGCACGCCCCAGTTGGCTGTCGCCAGTTGTGAGGTGCACCACCGAGCCTCCCATTTGGTACATGCCTGCTTCAAAGCTCACACGTGTTCGTGTGGAGGCTTTCTCAAAGATCATGGCCAATGTGCGGTCTGTCAGTGGCTGGTATTTTTCGTAGGCCTTGAACTTGGCTTTGATGAATGATGCACGTTTGAAAACATGCGCATATTCTTCAGCGTTTAAATCTGTGAATTGCAAGTAATGCCGAAGAGGCGTAGCGGGTACCTGCGTAAGCATTAGGATGACTCCGACAGAAATGTGTGGATGAGCGGCAACAAAATATCGGCCACTTCATCGGCTTCAGCCTGAGTCATGATGAGCGGCGGTACTATGCGAATGACGCTGTCTGCTGTGACGCTGATCAACAAACCCGCTTCAGCTGCGCGCAATGTGAGTGCACTGCAGGGCTTGTCCAATTCAATGCCAAGCATCAAACCTTGGCCGCGAATTTCTTTGATGCCTTTGGCGCCCTCAAGCCCTTTTTCAAAACGTGCTTTCAGGTGAGCGCCTACCTTGGCTGCATTGTCTAACAAGCCATCCTTTTCCATGATGCGAATGGTTTCAACGCCCGCCCTCATGGCCAGCGGGTTGCCGCCAAAGGTGGTGCCGTGATTGCCAGGCTGAAAAATGTTGGCGGCCTTCGGTCCAGCTACGACAGCAGCAATCGGCACGCCAGAACCTAAGCCCTTCGCCAATGGCATCACGTCGGCCTTGATGCCTGCCCATTGGTGCGCAAACCACTTGCCTGTTCTGCCCATGCCGCATTGAACTTCGTCAATCATCATGAGCCAATCTTTGTCGTCACAAAGGGCACGAACATCACGGAGATAGTCCAGGTGCATGGGGTTCACGCCGCCTTCACCTTGGATGGTTTCAAAAAACACGGCCACCACGTTGGGATTGTTTTCAGTGGCCTTTTTCAAAGCTGCAATGTCATTCAAGGGCACGCGCAAGAAGCCCTCGACCAAAGGCCCAAAACCCTGCTGAATTTTGGTGTTGCCCGTGGCACTCAAGGTGGCAATGCTGCGGCCGTGAAAGGCTTTTTCGTAGACCACGATGACCGGATTGTCGATGCCTTTGTCATGACCGAACTTGCGCGCTAATTTGATAGCGGCCTCATTCGCCTCTAAACCGGTGCAGCAAAAAAACACATTGGTCATGCCAGACAACTCAACCAACTTCGCCGCCAACTTTTCTTGGTTGGGCACGTGGTAGTAGTTGCAGCTGTGAATAATTTGGCTGAGTTGATCTTGCAGGGCGGGCACCAACTCGGGGTGGTTGTGACCTAAGGTGTTCACTGCAATGCCGCCCAATGCGTCCAAATACACTTTGCCATTGACATCCCATACTCGGCAACCCTGACCGTGGCTTATGGCAATGGGCAAGCGGCCATAAGTGTTCATGGTGTGCGGCGAAGTGGCTTCAATGAAAGCGGACATGCGGGAACTCCTCTGAAAAGAAATCGGCCCAACGAAGAGGGCCGCTGAGATGAGATTTTAGAGGCAGAATTTATGCTTCAAGTCTTATATAAGATACAATTCTTTTGCAATGCAGCATTGAGGCGATCCCTGATGCATGCCCACGAATTTTCACAACCTCTGATCGATGGTTTCAAACAACGCCAAAGAAGTTCTGATTCAAGGAATTACCTTGGACGGCCGCACTTTCCGCCCCAGCGATTGGGCTGAACGCTTGGCTGGCGTGATGGGGCAATTTAGACCAGGGGGCGCTACACCAGGAAGCCATCTCAGCTATTCACCTTGGTGTATTCCGCAAACCTTGGGTGGCATCAAGTGTGTGGTGGTTCACACCGACCTGCGTGGCTATGAGCCTATGGCGTGGGACTTTCTCATGAGTTTTGCCAAAGATAACAACCTGCAAGTGTCCGAGGCTTGCTTGCTGCCAAACCCTCCCAAATAGGAATTGTCTTTAAAAAAACGCCCACAAAAAAGCCGTCCTAAGACGGCTTTTTGCTTTTTCTTTGCTGACAGCGCACCCGTTTCAAACGGCGGCAACCTTGAAAGGTGCCGGGCTGGTGATCAATTGATCAGGCGAGGGCCAAGGCTTTCACCTTGGTTGACAAGCGGCTCTTATCGCGAGCTGCTTTGTTCTTGTGAAAGATGCCTTTGTCGGCAACGGTGTCGACAACGGCTTGCATTTTGGCAAACAGTTCGCTTGCTTTGGTTTTATCACCAGCCAGAACAGCTTTTTCAACGTTCTTGACGGCGGTGCGGTATTTGGAGCGCAGTGAAGTGTTCGCTGCGTTCAGTTTCACGTCTTGACGTGCGCGTTTCCGGCCTGATGCCAGGCGGGGGTTCTTTTTCTTGGGTTTAGCAGAAGCCATTTAATTTAAGTCCTAGTGTCTGAGGATGTTGTCAGCAAAGCCGGCTATTGTATCAGCCAAAGAACTACTTGGTATAGGGGCCTGACAAGCTGTCATTTCAGTCGCTACACTATCTTTGTGAGCCTCCTTAAATCTGCATCTACCGTCTCCCTTTGGACTCTGGCATCCCGCATCACGGGTTTGGTCAGGGAACTTTTCATTGCCTCTACATTTGGTGCCAGCGCACTGACAGACGCTTTTAATGTAGCCTTTCGTATTCCAAATCTGTTCCGACGGCTTTTCGCAGAGGGCGCTTTCAGTCAAGCATTTGTACCTGTTTTAGCGGCCAGCAAAGCGCAAAACGGTGATGAGGCCACAAAAAAAGCGGTAGATCATGTCGCGACTCTTTTGGCTTGGTCACTGCTGCTGCTGAGTTTTGCGGGCGTTTTGGCTGCGCCTTTCTTGGTCTGGGCCATGGCCAGCGGACTGCAGCAACAACCCGAATCGTTTGAAGCTGCTGTGCACATGACGCGCTGGATGTTTCCCTACATTGGTTTTATGTCGATGGTGGCTTTGTCCGCTGGCATCTTAAATACTTGGAAAAAATTTGCAGTCCCTGCTGCCACCCCTGTGTTGTTGAATTTGGCCATGATCGGTGCTGCTTGGCTGCTTGCGCCTTGGCTCAAGTCAAAAGGTATCCAGGCCATCTATGCTTTGCCCGTGGGTGTCATGTTGGGCGGCTTCATGCAATTGGCCATTCAAATTCCTGCGCTTTCAAAAATCGGTTTGTTACCTCGCATTGGCCTGACGTGGTCGGCCATTCGAAGGTCTGCGTCAGATCCCGCTTCTCGTCAAATAGCCGCCTTAATGTTGCCAGCTTTGCTAGGGGTTGGGGTGGCTCAAATATCCTTGCTGATCAATACGCAAATTGCATCGCATTTAGCCCCCGGTAGCGTCAGTTGGCTGACCTACGCAGACCGGCTGATGGAATTCCCCGCCGCCATTTTGGGCGTGGCTCTTGGCGCAGTGCTCATGCCTCAACTGGCAGCAGCGCGTGCGAAGGGCGATCAAGATGAATATGCCGCCATGCTCGATTGGGGCTTGCGCTTGGTAGTGCTGTTGGCCTTACCTTGTGCTGGGGCCTTGTTGGTATTTTCTCAACCTTTGGTGTCAGTGCTTTATCACTATGGTGCTTTTACAGACCGTGATGTGCAGCAAACCACTTTGGCACTGACGGGGTACGGCGTAGGTTTGTTGGGACTTGTCGCCATCAAGGTCTTGGCGCCTGGTTACTACGCAAGTCAAGATATCAAAACACCTGTGAAAATTGCCGTTTTCGTGTTGTGTTTTACGCAAGTGATGAATGTTGTGTTGGTCCCCCATTTAGCCCATGCGGGCCTGGCTTTGTCCATCGGCTTAGGTGCTTTATTGAATGCGGCGTGGCTCTTGGTCGGATTGATTCGCAAAGGCAGTTACAAGCCTTTGCCAGGTTGGCCTGTGTTTGGCGCCAAGGTTCTTTTAGCCAGCTTGTTATTGACTGCTTTTCTAGCTTGGGCAAGTATTTCATTTGATTGGTTGGCCATGCGGCAACAGGTATGGGGCAGATTGGGCACCATGGCCTTGGTGTTGATCGGCTCAGCTGTTTTGTATTTTGCTTGTTTGCGCCTCAGCGGGTTGCGCTTGCAATCTTTGTTGCGTCGTTAACTGGAGTCAGACACATGAACCTCCAGTTGATGGCAGTGACGCCGCTCAGTTATTTCAAAAGTCTGGTTGAAACAGACGCTGATTTCCCATTGCTAGAAGCTGCTGCGTCCATTGCACAAGACGAAGAGCCACAGTTGGACATCCAAGAGGTTTTGGCAAGCTCTGACGCGCTTTTGGTTCGTTTAAGGCGTCGTTTGAAATTTGAATCAGATCCGCTAAAGACGCTTTCTGTGTTGAATCAATTTTTCTACTCGGAGTTAGGGTTTGCTGGCAACGCCAATAATTTTTACGCGCCAGAAAACAGTTACTTGAACGAGGTATTGCGGTCGCGAAGAGGTATTCCAATTTCGATTGCCATTATCTGGTTGGAGCTTGCACAGGCATTGGGCTTGCAAGCGGAAGGCGTGTCTTTTCCTGGCCATTTCTTAGTGAAGGTGACGCTGCCTGAGGGCTTGATTGTGATGGACCCTCTGACAGGCGATTCATTGGGTTTAGATAACCTAGCAGAACGCTTGGCGCCATTTCGTCCTCACATGGGAAACTCTGGCGACATGGACACGCCATTGGGTCTTTTTTTGCAACCCGCTCTGCCACGCGACATATTGACAAGAATGCTTCGAAATCTCAAAGAAATATTCAGCAGTCAGGCAGATTGGGAAAGGCTTGTTTTGGTCATGGATCGCTTGATAGTTCTCAATCCAGAGGCGTTTTTTGAAGTCCGAGATCGTGGCTTGGCGCTGATCGAATTGGGTCAAAAAGAACGTGCGCTTAAGGACTTGCTAAGGTATGTCGAAGAGCTGCCCAATGCAAGCGATGCATTGGCTGTGAAGCAGCGCTTGGCAAGTCTTCAAACCGACTGAGCCTGCCCCTATCGACAGGTTTTAAGGTCAGTTAGGCGTTCATGGGTGTTGGCCTCAAAAGATTTTATGTCACCACAACTTGCTCGCCATCAGCTTGGGCAGAGATCAGTCCAATTTGATAAACCTTCTCGCCTGAATGGCGCAAGGTCTCTGCACACGCTTGGGCATGAGCGGCATCCAGCACGACCACCATGCCGATGCCATTGTTGAAGGTGCGATTCATTTCAATGTCGTCAATGGCGGCTGTTTTTTGAAGCCAAGCAAACAATTCAGATTGGGGCCAGCTTCCTTTGACCAAGTGGGCTGCGGTGCCTTCAGGTAAAACGCGCGGAATATTCTCCAGCAAGCCACCCCCTGTAATGTGCGCCAGTGCTTTGATGGGATGAATGGACAATGCGTGCAGCACCGACTTCACGTACAGCCTGGTGGGCGCCATGATGGCATCTTTGAAGGGCTGCCCATCCAATGTTTCAGGAAGCTGCCCCTCGGCGCGCTCAATGCATTTGCGAACCAAGCTAAAGCCATTGGAATGCACGCCATGAGAGCCAAGACCCAACACAACATCGCCTGGTTTCACATCGTTGCCAGACAGAATTTTTGATTTTTCAACGGCCCCAACTGCAAAGCCAGCTAAGTCATATTCACCCGCAGGGTACATGCCCGGCATTTCAGCGGTTTCGCCGCCGATGAGGGCGCAGCCGGACATTTCACAGCCATTGGCAATGCCGCCCACCACCGTGGCAGCCGTCTCGACATCTAGTTTGCCGCAAGCAAAATAATCCAAGAAGAACAAGGGCTCGGCGCCTTGGACCAGCACATCGTTGACACTCATGGCGACCAAGTCGATGCCAACGGTGCTGTGCATGTTCCACTCAAACGCCAATTTCAATTTGGTGCCAACGCCGTCTGTGCCAGAGACAAGGACGGGTTCTTTGTAGCGTTTGGGGACTTCAAAAAGAGCGCCGAATCCACCAATTCCTGCCAAAACACCCTCGCGCATGGTTTTTTTGGCCAAAGGTTTAATGCGTTCGACCAGAGCATCACCTGCGACGATGTCGACGCCAGCGTCTTTGTAGAAGAGGGGAGGTGAGCTCATGTGAAAAATGGGGAAATTGTGAGAAAGGGGGCTGGGGGACTAAAATCAAGCCTTATTTTAAGGTCAGCACGTGTTGTACTGATCAAAGCCTACAGCTTCTTTCAATTTACTTTGACAACCCATCGTCCTTATGCCCCTTAATCCAAGTTCCAAACGGCTGACTTTGTGGTTGGGTGTCGCTTTACTGGTGGTTGTGCTTTTGTGGGTTTTAGGGCCTGTTTTGGTCCCTTTCGCGGTTGCGGCTGTTTTAGCTTATGCGCTTCACCCCCTTGTGTTGAAGTTGCAAAAGC
Organism: Burkholderiales bacterium; assembly: GCA_005789685.1. Classification (GTDB taxonomy): domain Bacteria; phylum Pseudomonadota; class Gammaproteobacteria; order Burkholderiales; family Burkholderiaceae_C; genus Limnohabitans_A. The sequence continues at coordinate 4,385 of SXXD01000141.1, read as the reverse complement.
TCACCCCATTTGTCCCTCGTGTGTTGTGCGTTGTGCTGGTTGAAGTGATTGCTTTGTTGGCTGTTTTGGGTATTTTGTTGTTGTTGGTGCCCATTTTGACCCGTGAAATCCCCTTGCTACAGCAACAGTTACCAGCGCTGCTCGATCGATTGGCGGTCAATGTCAATCCTTGGTTGGATCGGTTTGGTTGGCACTTGACCCTGGATGTGGGCAGCCTCAAAGCCCAACTCATTCAATACTTGAGTTCTAACCGAGAAGATTGGATGGACACCCTTGTTGCATCGCTAAAGTTAGGCGGAAGCTTTGCGTTGACTGCACTGGGCAACCTGATATTGATTCCTGTGGTCCTCTTTTATTTGCTTTATGAATGGGATCGTTGGGTCTTGCAGATTGTTCAATGGGTTCCCTTGAAATGGCGGCCTGCCTACGACAGTTTCATGAGTGAATGTGATGCCGTTTTGGGTCAATATTTTCGAGGGCAACTTCTGGTCATGTTGGCCTTGTCCGTTTTTTATGCGGCTGGTTTGTTGGCGTTTGGTCTAGACTTGGCCATACCGATTGGTGTGTTTACAGGCTTGGCAGTTTGCGTGCCCTATCTAGGTTTTGGCTTAGGTTTGATGCTGGCGCTTTTGGCAGGCATTTTGCAATTTGCCTCAATGAAGGCTGTTGTCATGGTGGCGATTGTTTTTGGTGTGGGCCAATTGCTTGAGGGTTTTTGGTTGACGCCCAAATGGGTGGGTGAGCGCATTGGCTTGCACCCCTTGGCTGTAATATTTGCTTTGTTGGCACTGGGTCAAATGTTTGGTTTTGTGGGAGTGCTCGTTGCCTTGCCAGCCAGTGCTGTGATTTTGGTTGCACTTCGCAGAGCTCGTGATCAATATTTTGACAGTCAACTTTACCGCGGGCCGGGTGCATGAAGCAGTTGGCCCTAGACATTGGCCTGCATACAGCTCCCAGTTTGGAAAGTTTTTTTTCAGGCCCCAACTCTGCGCCACTCGAGCACTTGAAGTTGTGGACTTCAAGTCAAATGCCAAGCCCTGTCCCCACCTATCTTTGGGGCGAAAGTGGTTCTGGTAAATCACACTTGCTTCAAGCGGTTCATTCGGCATTGCTGGAGAAAGGTGTCTCGGTGGGTTGCCTAGATGCCCAACAGCAAAATCGCCTTGTGTTTGAAGAGTCATGGGGTGCCGTCATGATGGACGATGTTCATTTGTACAACCTAGAGCAACAACAAGTAGCCTTCAATTGGTTTGTCAATGCGCTCTCGCCTAAATCTGGCTCGCCTCGATGGGTCTTGGCTGCGGGCATCTTACCGCCTGCAGATTTGAAGCTGCGCGATGACTTGCGTTCTAGATTGGGTTGGGGGCATGTATATGCCCTTCAAGCTTTGAGTGATACAGAGCGGCGAGCGGTTTTGCGGCAAGAAGCAGACTCCCGAGGACTCTTTTTGAGCGACGAAGTGATGAGTTACATGCTCAGTCGTTTTACACGCGACTTAAGCAGTTTGATGACGCTTCTTGATCATCTTGATCAATTTGCACTTCAAACCCAAAGAGTCATCACCATTCCATTGATCAAGTCCATGCTGGAGAACACATGAACTTGGCTCTGTTTGACCTAGACAACACCTTGTTGCCGATTGACTCTGACCACGCTTGGGGTGAATTCACAAATCGAATTGGCTGGACTGACCCTGTTTTATTCAAGGCTAAAAATGATCAGTTTTATGTCGATTACCTTGCGGGTGCTTTGGACATTCACGATTATGTTCGTTTTGCCACCGAGTCTGTGAGGTTGAGGGGGCCAGAAGCAGCAGCCAAAGCCCATGCACAATTCATGAAAGAAATCATACTGCCGCAGATCAAACCACAGGCACTTGATTTGGTAAAAACTCATCAAGCCGCAGGTGATCACGTCATGATTGTGACGGCAACCAATGAGTTTGTGACCCGTCCTATTGCGCAAGCTTTTGGCGTCCAGGAACTGATTGCAGTTGAATTGGCAAGAGATTCTGAGGGTTGGATCACGGGAGAAATTTCTGGCGTACCGTCTTTCAAAGAAGGCAAGGTGCTCAGAGTTAAGCAATGGTTAAGCGCGCATCAAAAAAATTGGCAAGACGTGCAGATTACTTTTTATTCAGATTCAATCAATGACTTGCCTTTGCTACAACAGGCTCAAATTCCTGTGGCTGTGAATCCAGATACGCGTTTGCGTCAACTTGCGACCGATCGAGGGTGGCGCATACTTCAACTTTTCTCATGATTAAAAAATTCATTCAAAAAATGCTCGGTAAGCCGAGCACTGGTCACGCCGCGACTGACTTTGGCAAGCGTGTCGAAATTCCTGCTTCTGTTCATGGCATTGACCCAAGTTTGGTCGACGATCGCGCACTGAGTGTGGTTCGTACTTTGCAAGATGCTGGGTATGAAGCTTATGTGGTGGGCGGTGCAGTGCGCGATCTGTTGATAGGTTTGCGTCCCAAAGATTTTGACGTTGCAACAGATGCAACACCAGAGGAAGTGAAAGCTTTGTTCAGAAGAGCTTTCATCATTGGCCGTCGTTTTCGCATTGTTCACGTGGTGTATGGCAGAGGCCGCGAACACGAGGTCATTGAGGTTTCAACTTTCCGGGCACATTTGGACAATCGCGCTGCTGAGCAGGTGAAGGGAAATGAGCGAACCAGCAAGTCTGAATTGGCAGGTATGAAGCACGCCGTTGATTCGAGCGGACGTGTTTTGCGCGACAACGTGTGGGGACCTCAAGATGAAGACGCAACCCGACGCGACTTCACAGTCAACGCCATGTACTACGACCCAGAGTCACAATATCTGGTGGATTATCACGGTGGCATGCAGGATTCGAATAAAAAAGTCTTGCGCATGATTGGCGATCCTGTGGCGCGGTATCGTGAAGATCCAGTTCGAATCATTCGTGCGGTCAGGTTTGCTGCCAAACTCAGTCAATTGGGTTTCAAGCTTGAAACTAAAACAGCAAAGCCCTTGGCTTCCATGCTGGGTTTATTGGCAGATGTCCCTCAAAGTCGCTTGTTCGATGAGATGCTCAAGTTGCTTCAAACGGGCCACGCCTTGGCCTCGATTGAGCAACTTCAAAAACTCGGGCTGCAAAAGGGCATTTACCCACTGCTCGATGTGGTGGTGGAGCGCGCTGATTCGCCTTTCGTCAAGGCCGCTTTGATCGATACCGATCGAAGGGTCGGTGAGGGCAAGCCGGTCGCGCCTAGTTTCTTATTGGCGTGTGTGCTGTGGGCTGATGTGAAGTTGGGTTGGGATCAGCGCCTGGCCAATCGTGTGCCACCCTTTCCCGCTTTGCAAGAATCGATCGATGAGGTTTTTGAGGCCCGTATTGGTGATGTCTCGGGCCGCGGCAAATTGGCCGCTGACATGCGTGAAATTTGGATGATGCAACCCCGCTTTGACAAGCGCATCGGTAGCACCGCATTCAGTTTGGTAGAGCAAGCGCGTTTTCGTGCAGGCTTCGATTTTCTAAGACTGCGAGCAGAGGTTGCTGAAGTTGAATTGGCGTTGGCGGATTGGTGGCAAGAATTCAGCATGGCTGACGATGCGGCCAGAGAAGATCTCATTCAACTGGCCAAGTCCGAAAAATCAACAGCGCCAACTTCTGGCGCTGTTAAAAGTCGCCGTGCACCCAGAAGAGCCAAGCCCGTATCCAAACCCGCTGAATCGGATTGATGGCGCGAGAACTTGTCAATGTTTATGCGGGTCTAGGCGCTAACTTAGGTCATGCGCGTCTATCCCTTGACGCTGCAATTTTGGCTCTAGGGAAGTTGCCAGAGACATTGCTTGTCGGTTGCTCATCTTTTTACCAGTCAGCCCCTTTTCAAGCCGATGGAGCAGACTATATCAACGTTGTAGTGCACCTCCAAACTCGCTTGAATGCCATAGATTTATTGCGTGCTTTTCAGCGCCTGGAAGACCTTGCTGGCCGTGAGCGCCCATTCCGCAATGCACCCCGCACCCTGGACATTGACTTGTTGCTTTTTGGTGATGGCGAAATTCAGAGTCCTGCACTTCAGGTGCCACATCCTCGGATGCGTGAACGTGCTTTTGTCTTATTGCCTCTGAAAGAATTGGCACCGGGATTGGTGAAAACGGATGAGCTTCTAAATCTTCAGTCTCAAGTCGTCAAACGTCTCTAGTGCATCTTCAAAACGGGCCTGTCTTTGGCTTCAAAGGCCATTCAAGAAGGCCTTAAGGCTTGGTTTTTTCGGGTACTTGGCTGATGGCCTTGGCTTGTTCAATCTGGTTCTCAAAGTAGCGCTGAAAACTGAACACAATGCTGGCCATCAAGACGGTGGTTCCCAGAAGAAGTGAGGTTGCAAGCCCAAAAATTGTTAGCCAATTGGT
>SXXD01000140.1 GCA_005789685.1 Burkholderiales bacterium | reverse complement strand
TTCGCGGCATTTGCCATCATCATTCGTTTGTTGGTAGAGGGCTTGTTGCCGATGGCCATCGATTGGCAGCAAATGTTGGCCCTCTTGGCCATTGCCTCATTGTTGGTTGGTAACTTAGCGGCCATTGCACAAACCAACCTCAAGCGCATGCTTGCTTATTCCACCATTGCCCAAATGGGTTTCGTGCTGATTGGTTTGATGTCTGGCGTGGTCAGTGGCAATGCGGCCATGGGAGCCAACGCCTACAGTTCGGCCATGTTCTATGTCGTAGGTTATGTCCTTACGACCTTGGCAACATTTGGCATTATCTTGCTGTTGGCTCGTCAAGGTTTTGAGAGCGAAGAAATTACCGATTTGGCGGGCTTGAACAATCGCAGCCCTTTGTATGCGGGTGTCATGGCCATCTGCATGTTCTCTTTGGCTGGCATACCACCGATGGTTGGCTTCTATGCAAAGTTGTCTGTCTTGCAGGCGCTGGTCGCATCTGGCCATACGGCAGACATTGCATTGGCAGTTTTTGCTGTGTTCATGTCTCTCATTGGTGCTTTTTATTATTTGCGCGTTGTGAAAGTCATGTACTTTGATGAAGCTGTCACCGCCACTACCGTCACAGCTGGCGCAGATGTTCGCATTGTCTTGTCACTCAATGGCTTGTTGATCTTGGTCTTGGGTATTGTGCCCGGCGCTTTGATGTCACTGTGCGCACAATCAGTGTCCCAGATGTTGGCCAATTGAGCAGGGGCACAAATCCTGCATGAAAGTCCTTAACCTTCAGTGCGCTAGCATGCACAATTTTGAAGGCTGGTTTGGCTCTGAAGAAGATTATCAGTCGCAACGCGAAAGGGACTTGGTGGCTTGCCCCCTGTGTGCCAATACGCAAGTGCGCAAACTGCCCTCTGCGCCTCGTTTGAACTTAGGCGCTGCTGAGCCGCGAAATTCAAAGCCAGAGATCGAAACGCAAGAAGCTTCTGCTAATGCTGGTGCTGGAACTGCGGCACCTTCGCCCCATTTACCTGCCCTTACAACTCAAGTTGCTGAGGCCGCTGCTGCCAGCTTGGCGCAGGTGCATCCTGAAACGGTGCAAATGGTGCAAGAGGCCTGGATGAAGATGGTCAAGCACGTCATTGCCAACACGGAGGATGTGGGGCAAAACTTTGCAGAAGAAGCACGCAAGATGCACTATGGCGAATCGAAAGAGCGCAATATTCGGGGTCAAGCCTCGATGGAAGAGACGCAAGACTTGCTGGAGGAGGGCATTGAAGTGATGCCCTTGCCCGTTCCTGATGCACTCAAGGGTGGGTTTCAGTAAGCGCCGTACCAATCTTGTACAGCTGCGACATAGCGCTGCACGCCTTCCGCCACGCTAGCGGCCTCTAGCGCACCATAAGACAGGCGCTGATAATTGGCTTCATGGGTTTTCGTCAATCCAAATGCAAAGCCAGGAATGGACGCTACTTTGAACTTCTCTGTCATGGCGCGGTTGAAGGCGATGGGCTCAACGCCTACTTTTAAGCCAGGCAGTTTCATCAGCACATAAAACGCCCCTTGCGTTTTTGGAAACTGCACCAAATCGCCCAGACCCTCTAAAGCTTTGTAAACCGTTTGACGCACTTGGCTCAGTGCTTGAACTTTAGGCTCAACCCATGGCTTGCCTTTTTGCAAAGCTTGCAATGCCAACAATTGAGAGGGCATGGGAGCACATATGAGGTTGGTGTCTTGAACCTTGTTCATGGCATCAAACAAGTCGGCTGGAAACACCACATAGCCCACACGCCAACTGGCCATGCCGTAGTTTTTGGACATGGAGTAAAAAGACAGTGTGTGCTTCATGGCACCCGGAATGCTGGCGGGTGAAAAGTGCTTCACACCTTCGTAGGTGAAGTACTCGTAGGCTTCGTCACTGAAGTGGTAAATGCCGCGTTGCGCGCAAAGGGCATTGATGGCGCGCAGTGAAGCTTCGGAATATACAGCCCCTGTCGGATTGTTGGGGGATACCGTCAAAATGGCGCGCGTGCGCGGCGTGATGGCTGCCGCCATGGCTTCGACATTCAGACTGAAGTCGTCATGGGTAGCTACAGGCACAGGTACGCAACCGCACATGCGAATGGCCATTTCTTGGTTGAAATAAAAGGGCATGGGCAAGATGAATTCATCACCGGGGTCGGCTACAGCCAATACTGAATTCAAAAAGGCCATGTTGCTGCCTGCAGTGACCATGAGCATGGCTTCTGACCCCAATTGAACTTGGTTCTCATTCGACAGTTTGACTTGGATGGCTTCAACCAATCCAGGATGCCCACTGACACCTAAGTATTTGTGCAAACTGCCGTCGCCCATCAAACCGGGCAAGGCGGCAATGGCTTCTGCTGGCGGGCCGTAATTGACAACACCCTGGCCCAGTGAAATGGTGCCGGGGTTATTTCTAACCAAGGCCGCAATGGTGGGGATGATGGGGGTATCAACCCCGTCCATGCGAAGCGAATGACTTTTCATTTTTAAATCAAGTTGAGTTGAATCAAGGCTTTGAAAACCGGCCTGAGAATGCACAATTATCTCTTGGTATGACCCGCCTTGCTGAAACACCGTGTCAAGTTAACATGTGCCCCATGGCCAGCCCGTCTAAGTGAAGGATGGCTTTCAATCATTAGGAGACATTGATGAAATACAAAGTAGAAGATTTGAGAGTATTTGCTGAGTCGCTTCTTTTGGCCAGTGGTCTTGAGGCCGATAAATCCAAAGCGGTGTCAGATATTCTGATTGAAGGCGATTTGTTAGGCCACACAACCCATGGACTTGGTTTGTTGGCACCGTATTTG
>SXXD01000021.1 GCA_005789685.1 Burkholderiales bacterium | reverse complement strand
GCGATCTTTATACATTTGCCTACAGCATTACCATTACCAACAAAGGCAACATTGCTGCCCAAGTCATCTCTAGGTCTTGGAGCGTGAACGATGCCAATGGCTTGCATGAGAAAATCAAAGGCTTGGGTGTCGTGGGTTATCAGCCCTTGCTGCAACCTGGCGAAAAATTTCAGTACACCAGTGGCACTCGCTTAAGAACACCTACAGGCACCATGCATGGCAGTTATTTTTGCGTGGCGGAAGATGGTGAAAAATTTGATGCTGACATACCGATGTTTGTGTTGGATGCCCTTAGCAATGAGTCTGGTAAACGCAATCTGCATTAAGATGACAGCGCAGATGGATGTCGTTCACTGGGTCATCAAATAGCTCAAGATGGCTTTCTGCACGGTCAGTAAATCGATTTTTTGTTCATAGCTCATAAAACCTTTGAACTGCAAAGGATCCAAGGCAATTTCACGGCCAATTGAAAATGGGGGAGTGGCCAGCAGTTTGGGGTTGCCCATTGCATCCAAGTGATTTAAATTCAATGACCAAGTTGCATTTTCAAAGCCCGTCGGCCAGGAGTCTGTGATGACCACATCGGTGCTGCCGTCAATGCTTTCACTGAAACGAACATTCGGTATGCTTTCATGAAATTGTGCATCGCACAGGTGAACCAATTCAAAACCAAGAACGCCAGCCAGCGCATGCCAAGACCGGAAGACATTTGTCGTTGGACCCCAAAGTGTGACTTTGACACTTGAAAGTGGCCCTATTGTTTTTTCTATCGAGTACGCATCGGTCAGTACTTCGCAGGGATGCGCTATGGACGTCATGGCATTCACAACGGGTCTGCGCGAAGCGTTTGCAAACTCAGTCAATCGCTCATGGTTTGAATCCCGAATGACATAGATGTCATAAAACGGATCGAGGTAACCCGCCAAGTCTGCAACTCTTTCGTTGGTCTTTAGAAGGTTGGGAAGTTCTACAAAACTGAGGTTCATTTCCCGAAATGCTTGAATGAACGTTGTGCGCGTACGGATGCCATTGCCTTCGAATGACCAAGCGACATTGCCCTTCGGAGGCGTACTTGGTTTTGTGGCCAAGTTCCAAATAGAGCGAATGTCCTGTGCGCTTAGTTCGTTGATCTGAATCAGTTTCATATGCGAATGCAAAAAATGAATGTTAAGGCAAGTCGCCGCTTGTTATGTCGTAAAATTTTAATAAGAACAATTCGCATTTGCGATTTAAAGTGAACGGAATCATTTGCGACAAGAAAATTTGCGAGGTATTGGTTGGATGATTGCATCCATGGCGGCCTTTGCCATTGAAGATGCCTTCCTAAAGACCGTAACCAAGCAATTGCCAGTCGGGCAAGTATTGATGATGTTTGGAGCAGCGGGACTCTGCGTCTTTGCGCTCATGGCAAGGCGTGCTGGCGCCTCCATTTTTCAGGCTCAAGTTTTGACCAAGAACATGCTGTTCAGGGCAGTTTTTGAGTTCTTTGGACGGCTGTTTTATGTCTTGGCCATTGCCTTAACCCCCATGTCTTCTGCCACCGCGATCTTGCAATCAGCGCCTTTGTTTGTGGTCTTAGGTGCGCGAATTTTCTTTCGAGAAAAAGTAGATGCTAAAACTTGGATTGCCATCTTTCTGGGTTTATTTGGGGTGCTGATCATTCTTCGGCCCTCTGCCGCAGACTTTTCTTTGCTGTCCTTACTTGCTTTGATTGGAACGCTTGGTTTTGTGGGGCGTGATTTGTTCTCCCGCACAGCGCCATCCTCCCTGACCAAGGAGGTGCTTGGTTTTTATGGCTTTACCACCATGATGATTGCTGGCGCATGTTATACCGTTTGGGATGGCAAGCCTTCTGTGTCTTTGCAGGCGCAACAGTTTTTGATGCTGGCTGCCGCTTTATTGGCGGGTGTTTTTGCCTACACTGCCCTGATGACGGCTATGCGAACAGGCTCCATTGGGGCCGTTACGCCTTACAGATATTCGCGCCTGTTATTTGGAATATCAATTGGCGTGATTGTTTTTGGTGAGCAACTCGATGCACCCATGCTTTTGGGCTGCGCTATTGTGATTGGCGCGGGGCTGTTTATCGGTTGGCAAAACCAGCGTCGTCAACCCGCTCAATGATGACCGGGTCGTTTTCAGGTCGAATGACTCGCACACCATGCTTGCTTAAAATCTCAACATAAACCGAGGCGGCGCCTTCTTTGGCCAAAGTGCCCAAGCTTTCAACCACAGCGCTTACTTTGACCACATCAGCGGACTCTGCCGTTAAGCCCACTTTGCAGTCAAAGTCCCAAAAGTCAACTTCTTTGGGCAGCGCACGATTTCGTTCGCGTTTGAAGTACTTGCGAATTTCGTGCTTGACGGCTTCCAAGGTACGTTCTGGGTTTTTGCCTTCAATTTGAAGGGGGAAGTTCTTTTTCATCGTGAGATCCTAAAGGGGTAAGCGCCCATTCAGGACGTTGAAACAAGTCCCGATTATCGCCGAGCCAGTGCATCCACTAAGCAAATCGTTGACCTAAGGCTTTCAAACGCCTACCCCAAGCCTCGCGAGTCAACTCAATGCTGTCATAGAAACTGGGAATGACCAACAGCGTGAGAATGGTAGAAGTAATGGTGCCGCCAATGATGGCCGTGGCCATGGGTCTGTAAAACTCACTGCCTTCGCCAATGCCAATGGCCACTGGCAGCATGCCGGCAATCAAGGCAAAGGTGGTCATGATGATGGGGCGCAAGCGCTTGCGCCCCGCAGCCATGAGAGCCTCTTCGCGGTCCATCCCTTCGGCTTCTGAGCTGCGTGCAGCATCCAGCAACAAAATGGCATTTTTAGCGACCAAGCCCATGAGCATGATCACGCCAATGAGGCTCATGAGGTTCAATGTGCTGCCTGTTAAGAGCAAAGCCAACACCACGCCAATGAGCGACAGAGGCAAAGAAAACATGACTGCCAAGGGTGCGGTGAATGAATTGAATTGCATCACCAAAATGAAGTACATCAGGCCAATGCCTGAAACCAGGGCGATGCCCATTTCGGCAAACACTTCTTTTTGATCCTTGGAAGCGCCATCTAATTCAATGCCGTAGCCCTCTGGAAAATTGATGTTCTTGGCAATCCTCAGGGCATCTGCAGTGACTTCACCCGAAGAGCGCCCTTGCACATTGGCAGACACGCCAATGGTTCGCTTGCCATCAGAGTGCTCAATTTTGGAGGGTGCTTTGCCCATCGAGACTTTGGCAATTTGGGCTAAAGGCACAACTGTGTTCATACCACTGACCGTAATGGGCAAGCGTTCAATGTTGGTAGCGCTCATGCGGTCTTCGGGGCTTAAGCGAACAGCCACATCGCGTGATTCACCTGTAGGGTCGACCCAGTCTCCAACTTCTATGCCCGCAAAAGCAACGCGCAATGCATTGGCTGTGTCGGTGACTGAAATGCCCAAAGAGTTGGCCAAGCCGCGGTCTAGTTCAATTTGTAATTCGTTCTGAGGGTCTTGTTGAGACAAGCCCACGTCAACGGCCCCAGGTACTTGCCTGAGTTGCATCATGAAGTCGCTGGTGATGGCCAAAAGTTTGCGCGAGTCGGTGCCGCTGAATCTAATTTGCACGGGCTTTGATGCACCGTTGGACAAGTCGTCCAACACGGTGTACTCGGCGCCCACCAGTTGTGAGGTTCGTTTGCGCAGTTCAATGGCAATGTCTTGTGCTGTACGTTTGCGATCGGTGCTTTTGCCAATGTCCACATAAATGCGGCCACCACCTGGATTCACATAACTATTTGTGGCCTTGGTTTCGGGCAAGCTGCGGGCCATGACAGCAGCGGCTTCTAACTTCATGCGTGAATAGTCTAGATTGCTACTGGCAGGCGTTCGAACATCAATGGCCAGCGTTTTGCCATCTGACTTCGGTAAGAAACTAGAGCCGCCAAACTGATATTGCAAAAAGATGGCAGCAAAGAAGCTGACCACGGCAAACGTGATCATCCAACGTCGATGGTGCAAGGCCCACGCAATGACGTTGCCATAGCGATCGGCCTGATGGTCAAACCAGGCATTGAATTGCTGAAGTTTCAGGCTGATGCCTTTTTTAGGCTTTAGGTGCTCTCCAGGGGGGTCACCCCAATAGGCGGACAGCATGGGGTCGAGTGTGAATGAAATTAGCAAGCTAACCAAAACCGATGCAACCACAGTGATGCCGAAGGGTCGGAACCATTCGCCAGAGACTCCTGGCATGAAGCCTACAGGAATGAACACGGCCACAATGGAGAACGTGGTGCCTGCCACAGCCATGCCAATTTCAGAGGTGCCTTCCAATGCTGCTGTACGTCTGTCTGAGCCTCGCTCCATGTGCCTGACGATATTTTCTCGAACCACAATGGCATCGTCAATGAGCACGCCAATGGCCAAAGACAAGCCCAGCAAACTCATAAAGTTCAGAGTGAAGCCGCACAGCCAAACGGCTATGAAGGCAGTAATCACAGAGGTAGGCAAAGACAGCGCTGTAATGAGCGTGGACCGCCAGGAATTTAAAAACACATAGACCACAAAAATTGTGAGGCCTGCACCAAAGATCAGCGCATCCACCACATTGTTCAAACTGTTTCTGGCTTCAATACCGCCGTCTTGTGTAATTTCAAGTTTGGTGCCTTCAGGCAGAGTTTTGCTGACTTCTGCCACCAACGCACGTATGTCGTTGGCAACACTCACAGTTGAAGCGTTGCGTGAACGTGTGATGGCCAATCCGACGTTGGGTTTGCCGTTTCTCACACTCATGGTGGCAAGATCGGCGAACCCATCGGACACGGTGGCCACCTGTCCCAATCGAATGAGGTCGTTACCGCTTCTCTTGATGACGATTTGGTTGAACTCAGCAGGTGTTTCAATGCGGCCTAGCAAGCGAATGCTTTGATCTTCCAGCGCACCCCGAATTTTGCCCACTGGCGCTGCCGCATTTTGAGTTCGGAGTGCGTTGACCACTTCGGTGACTGAAAGGTTTACTTCGCGGAGTTTTTGAGAATGCAGCAACACACTCAACTCGCGTTTGAGTGCACCATTGACATTGACTTGAGCCACCCCAGAAATACCGCGAAACTTGTCCGCAATTTGATCTTCTGCGATACGTGATATTTCAGCATGGCTTTGACTTGAAGAAGACAAAGCCAATTGCATGATAGGCTGAGAGCCGGGGTCAATTCGAAGAATGACAGGCTCGCGAATTTCGGTGGGAAGCTTGTAGCGAACCTTGCCAATGGCGTTGCGAACTTCATCGGTGGCTTCCACCATGTTCTTCTTGAATTCAAAGAACACCTGTATGTTGGCGTTGCCTTCGTTGGCTGTACCGCGTAAATCTTTGATGCCATTGACCGATTGCATGGCCTTTTCAACACGGTTAAGCACTTCACGTTCAACCGTGTCAGGCGATGCGCCGGGGTAATTGATATCGATCACCAACAATGGCAAATCGACATCGGGAATTTGATTGACTTTGAGTTTCTTCAATGCCAACAGCCCCATGGCCATGAGCATGATCAAAATGACAATCGTGACAATCGGCTTCTTAACGCTGAAATTAGACAAAAACATGTTTTATTGACCTACTTTGGCAGCAGTGTCTGCTCGCATCGTAAAGGGCTGTCCGTCTTTCAAAGAACTACTTGTGTTGCGCAATATTTTTTCACCAGCCACCAAGCCTGAGTTGACCACCCATTCACCAAGGCGTGTGTCGCGGTCTCCCAATTGAATATTGCGCTTCACAATTTTGTTGCCATCTAAAACCCATGCAAATACTTTGTCGCCTTCTCTGCGCAGACTGCTTTCAGAAATCATCAAAGCGGATTTGGTAGAGGTCTCAATCACACCTTCAGCAAACAAACCCACCACGGGCGGACGATCTTTGCCGTTGATTTCCACAATCACAGACACTTGTCGTGTAATGGGGTTGGCTGCGCTGTCAATGCGTTTAATGGTGCCGCTGCTGCCTAATTGATCGCCCGTTTGCGCCACACCATTGATGCGGAAATTAACCCGCTGACCCACCTTCAAGTTGCTCATTTGATCGGCAGAGACTTGGCCTTCAAATCGCATGCTGCTGGGGTCAATGACTTGTATCAGTTCTTTGCCAATTTGGGCAGTGTCGCCAGCTGAAGCTTTGCGGGCACTCACAACACCCTGAAACGGTGCTCGAACTTCTGTTCGATCAAGCTGCTGCTTGGCGGCAGCTACGCGCGCCTTGCTAGCCACAAACTCACTCTGGGCATTGTTTCGTTTAATTTCAGATTCTTCCAATCCCTGCATGGACACCATACCCTGGGCTTGAAGAGATTTGATTCGCTGATATTGGCGTTCTGCCCCATCAAAGGATTGCGCAGAAGCACGCATCGATTCTTCAGCAGAATTAAGGTTGTCGCGCAAAACCGAGTTGTCTAAGCTAACGAGTAAATCGCCTTTTCGGACAAGCTCACCATTTTCTTTGTGAACTTTAATCACCATGGCAGCAACCTCGGCCCGCAGGTCGGCTCGAATTTGCGGTTGGAGTGAGCCTGAAATGACAGGGCCAGTACCGTGCACCGAAGCGCCTAACTGCAAAACGTCTTCATTGCCCAAGCTGATTGAGACAGCATCCAGCTTTTTGTCGGTGTCTGATTCTGGTTTTTTGCAGGCAACCAAAGCACCGCTCAGACCAAGGCAAAGTGCCACAGAAAAAAGAGTGGGATAAGCAAAGGGAAAACGATCCAAACTAGGGGAACGCGACATGGGAACTCCAACTGCTAAAAAAGTAAGCGTATTACATCATGAGACGTCAATTGCTTATATTTAAAGGCTTGTTCGGAGAGACCAAATTTCGGGGAAGAGAACCACATCAAGCATCTTGCGCAAATAGCTGACGCCACCAGTGCCTCCCGTACCTTTTTTAAAGCCAATAACCCGCTCAACGGTGGTCACATGCCTGAAACGCCAGAGCCTAAAAGCGTCTTCCAAATCGGCCAATTCTTCGCCCAATTGATACAAATCCCAGTGCTCCTTGTGATTTCTATAAACCACCAACCAAGCTTCTTCTACTTGTGCGCTTGCCTTATAGGGTTGTCGCCAATCACGCTCTAGGTAATCTGGCGGAATTACCAAGCCTTTGCGAGCAAGCAATTTCAGGCTAGCGTCATAAAGTGAAGGAGCCAAGTAGGCGCTTTCCACAATGGCATGCAAATCAGGTCGATGCGCGTGGGGCAGTAGCATGGCTGCATTTTTATTGCCCATTGCAAATTCAATGCATCGGTATTGCCAACTTTGAAAACCGCTTGATTGGGCCAGGTAAGGTCTGATGGCGCTGTATTCGGGGGGTGTCATGGTGGCCAAAACATCCCACGCATGAACCAGTTGCGACATGATCTGCGATACACGCGCCAACATTTTGAAAGCATCTGGCAATTCATCCAGGTCAATGTGTCGAATCGCAGCATTTAACTCATGCAGCATGAGTTTCATCCACAACTCGCTGGTTTGGTGCTGCACGATAAACAACATTTCGTTGTGATCTGGCGACAATGGCTTCTGCGCATTCAAGATGTCATCGAGGTGCAAATAATCGCTATAGCTCATTGATTGGCTGAAGTCGAGCGTGCCTTCGCTGGCGTTTGGACTAAAAGGACATCCGGACATGGTGGGCTTTCAAAGAACTAGGTGACGGTATTTTTTTGTGAAAACCGCGGCGCTTGCCACTCGCCGCTGTCCATCACTTCTTTCAAGTGCTGCACGGCATGCCATACGTCGACAAATCTTGTGTACAAAGGCGTCAGGCCAAATCGCAAAATGTCGGGTTGGCTTTTGCCATCGCCCGCCCTGAAATCACCAATCACACTTCGTGCAATCAAGGCTTGCACAATGGCATAAGCGCCTTCACTTCGAGTCAGGCTGACTTGTGAGCCACGCAAATTTTCTTCATGGGGCGTTGCAATGCCAAAACCATGGCCAGCCAATTCCGCTTGGACTAAGTTCATAAACAGGCCTGTGAGCGCCAATGATTTTTTTCTCAGTGCCTGCATGCCACCCAATTTTTCTACCTCTAAAAATACATCTAGAGCAGTGTCAAGCGCGGTCAGACTAAGGACCGGTTGTGTGCCACATTGGTACCGCGAAATACCTGTAGCAGGTTTGTAGTCGGGTGTGAATTCAAACGGTGCAGCGTGCCCCCACCAGCCACTCAGAGGTTGCCAAAAACGATCTGTGTGCTTTGGATTGACCCAAACAAAGGCAGGCGCGCCAGGGCCGCCGTTCAGGTATTTGTAGCCGCAACCTACGGCAAAGTCTGCTTGCGAACCATTTAAATCAACAGGCACAGCACCTGCGCTGTGTGCCAAATCCCACACGGTCAAGGCACCCACGCTGTGGGCTGATGCCGTCATGGCTTTCATGTTCAACATGGCGCCTGTGCGGTAGTTCACATGGGTCAACATCAGTACAGCAACGTCTTGTTGCAATGCGCTTTGTAGTTCTTCTGCCTCAACCAATTTCAAGCTGAAGCCGCGCTCTTTGCACAAAGCTTCTGCAATGTAGAGGTCGGTGGGGAAATTGGTGCGCTCACTCAGAATGATTTTTTTCTCGAGGTGATCGGCTTGAGAAATCGAAAGCGCTGCACTTAACACTTTGTACAAATTAATGGAGGTGCTGTCGGCTGCGACCACTTCGTCATCGTTTGCACCAATGAGCTGAGCAATTTTGTTGCCCACTTTAAGTGGCATTTGAAACCAGCCTGCACTGTTCCAACTTTGAATGAGGTCTTGGCCCCACTCTTTTGACACGGTGGCCGCTACCCGCGCCGGCGTTGCTTTGGGCAATACCCCAAGAGAGTTGCCGTCAAGGTAAATCAGGCTTTCGGGTATCTGAAATAATTCACGGAGCGATCGCAAAGGATCTTCTTGGTCCAGCGCTTGACATGCAGCGAGGGTGTTGGCGGTATTTGTCTTAGTCATAAAGCTTTTTCAGAGTTCTCTCAGAATGGCGCGTACAGGGCTGGCATCTGCTCTCATGAGTTTGAGGGGCAGAGCAATCAGTTCGTAATCGCCTTCATCAATATGGTCGAGTTGTAGATTTTCTAGTACGCGCATGTTGCGCTGTCTGATGATCTGGTGGCTGTCCAATGTTTTGCTGTCGGCAGGGTCAATGCTGGCACTGTCGATACCAACCAACTTCACGCCCAAATCTGCTAAAGCGGTCAAGGTTTGGGGCGCAAACGCTTTGAGTTGTGAATCAAACGCTTGTTCGGGAAACTTGGCATAGGTTCTCACCAAAATGCGTTCTGGCAGATGCTGGAGTTTGTGCTTTAAATCTTGCATCGTAATGAGTGGGCCAGCACCCATGGCATGAATCACCCGACATGGGCCAATGAAGGTTTGCAAATCAACTTGGCCTATCGCAACCCCAGAGGGGTCATAGTGCAAAGGCGCGTCAGCATGCGATCCCACATGGGGGGACAGCGTGATGGCGCTCACATTCACCGGGCATTGCGGTGAAATCTCGGCTGTCCAGTTCAGTTGAAAGGACGTGTCTCCTGGAAAGACCGGGCTGTTAGCGTCAATGGGTGGGGAAATATCCCAAATTTTTTTCATCAGGCGCAAAGATAGCGCGCTCAGGAATTTGTGGTGTCGGTTATATCCAACACATGTCGAATATAGGCAAAGAACCAGGTTGAAGGCACTTCGTCGTAAACTTGCACGCATGAATTTGACGCCCGAATCTTGGCAAGCCATTCAACTCACATTCGAGTTAGCCACGCTGACCACGCTTTTGCTGCTGGTCTTGGCCACGCCTTTGGCTTGGTGGCTCTCGCAAACGCAATCTGCTTGGCGCGCGCCCATTCATGCAATGGTCACTTTGCCCTTGGTCTTGCCGCCCTCTGTGTTGGGTTTTTATTTGCTCATTGTGATGGGGCCGCAAGGGCCTCTGGGTCAATTCACCCAGTCTATGGGATGGGGCGTGTTGTCTTTCACATTCACAGGCTTGCTGATTGGTTCTATCCTTTTCTCTTTGCCCTTTGCAGTACAACCGCTACAACACGCTTTTGACGCCATTGGATCAAGGCCAATGGAAGTGGCGGCCACATTGCGGGCCAGTCCCTTGGATGCCTTCTTTTCGGTGGCTTTGCCACTTGCAAAACCCGGCATGGTCACAGCGGCCATCTTGAGTTTTGCGCATACCGTGGGTGAGTTTGGGGTGGTGCTCATGATTGGCGGCAATATTCCCGGTCAAACACGTGTGGTTTCAACTGAAATTTATGGGCATGTGGAAGCCATGGAATATGCGCAAGCGCATCTGCTTGCTGCTGGCATGTTGGTCTTTTCTTTTGTGGTCTTGTTGGCCTTGGCCTTGATGAACCGTCGTCAAAGGCAGGTGGTTTAGACATGCTTCACCTACAAGTTAATTTGAACCGCAAAGAGTTTCAACTGGACGTAGACCTTCAGTTACCGGAGCAAGGTATTACGGCCATATTTGGTCCCTCAGGTTCAGGCAAAACGAGTTTGTTGCGCGCGGTTGCTGGTTTGGAAAAAATCCAGCAAGGATGTATTCAAGTGGGTACTTCTATCTGGCTAGACACTCCGCAGAAAATCTGCATTCCCACTTGGCAACGGCCATTGGGGTACGTCTTTCAAGAATCAAGCCTGTTGCCGCATTTAAGCGTTACAGAGAATTTGAACTTTGGATTGAAGCGCGCATGGAAGTCTGCAAGCAGTGAGCAGACAGAAGCGAACAAAGCTTTGCAGGCTTCTATTGAACTCTTGGGCATTGGCAGTTTGTTGCAACGAATGCCCGCTGAACTATCGGGTGGTGAACGTCAGCGCGTTGCCATTGCGCGGGCCATTGCCATGCAGCCGCAATTGCTATTAATGGACGAGCCTTTGGCCTCATTGGACGCTGCGCGTCG